>JAIRRM010000037.1 GCA_031255975.1 Propionibacteriaceae bacterium
ATCAGTTCTTGCAGGGCATCGTGGGTACCCATGGGCTACCTCCCCAGTTCGATTGATTTCTCGTAGCAGGCCTGCATCGCCTCGGTGAACGCCGTACGCAGTTCGTAGGCTTCCAATACGCCAAGCGCCTGTGCCGTGGTGCCGCCGGGGCTGGTGACCATCTCCTTCAACACCGTGGGGTGTTCGCCGGTCTCCAGCATCAGCCGGGCCGCCCCCAGAATGGTTTGCTCGGTGAGTTGGGTAGCGAGCTGTCTGGTCAACCCCAATCGCACCCCGGCGTCGATCATCGCCTGTGCCACCAAAAAGATGTACGCCGGGCCGCTGCCGGACACCGCCGTCACCGCGTCCTGGTATTTTTCGTCGATGATGACGACTTCGCCGCAAGCCTCCATGATGGTACGGGCGATGGTCACCTCGGCGTCCGTGGCGTGACCACCGGGGGAGATGGCGGACATGCCCGCCCCCACCTGAGACGGGGTGTTCGGCATCACCCGTATCACCGGGGTACCCTCGGGCAACGCGCGCTCCAGCTTTTCGGTGGTCAGCCCAGCGGCGAGCGAAATAACAAGCGCCCCTGGTTTCAACTGCCCGCCGATCTCCGCCAGCACTCCCAGCACCTGATACGGCTTGGTGGCGAGGATAACCACGTCGGATTCCCTGGCGGCAGCCTTGTTATCGGTGGTGGTGGCCACGCCGTAACGCTCGGTGAAACGTGTCAGCTTCTCCGGGTGCGGGCCGGAGACAATCAAACGCACCGCCGGGAAACCCCCGGCCACCAGCGCAGCCAGCACCGTCTCCCCCATCACCCCACCGCCGATGAAAGCGACCCGTTCTCCGCTTAAGCCCATAGTTCGCCTCTTTACTGTTACGGGCAAGCCGGGGCGATGCCGCCGCTCGCGTCTCGTAGGATTTCAAGGATTTGGATGGCGTTCAACGCCGCGCCCTTACGCAGATTATCGGATGCGATGAACATCACCAGGCCCCGACCGTCCGGCACGCTCTGATCGACGCGGATACGACCCACCAGGCTGGGATCTACCCCGGTGGCGTCGCGCGGAGTGGGGATGTCTCTCAATTCAACTCCGGGGGCGGTGGACAGTATCGCCGTGGCTTCGTCCGGGCTGATGGGACGGGCAAACTCGGCGTGTACCACCAACGAATGCCCGGTGAACACCGGTACCCGTACGCAGGTACCAGCCACCGCCAACTCGGGAAGATGCAGAATCTTGCGCGATTCGTTACGCAGTTTCTGTTCCTCGTCGGTTTCCAACGAAGCGTCAGCCACGAAGTTGCCCGCCACCGGAACCGCGTTGAAGGCGATGGGTTTCAGGTACGGCTTGGTTTCGCCTGTCCAGGAGGCGTGCCCGTTCGTGGTGAGGGCGCGCGGATCGGCGATGGCGGCGGTCTGGTCGGCGAGCGCCGCCACCCCCGCGACTCCGGAACCGGAAACCGCCTGGTACGTGGCAACGATGAGCCGGATGAGCCCTGCGGCGTCATGCAGCGGCTTCAGCACCGGCATTGCGGCCATGGTGGTGCAGTTGGGATTGGCGATGATGCCTTTCGGAGTGTGTAGCGCGTCGGCGGGGTTGACCTCGGAGACCACCAACGGCACGTCCGGGTCCATCCGCCAAGCAGACGAGTTGTCCACCACCTTGGCACCGACGGCGGCCACTTTGGGGGCGTATTCGCGGCTCGCGGCACCCCCGGCGGAAAATACGGCCAAATCGAGGCCGGAGAAGTCGGCGGTTGCCATGTCTTCGACGACCACTTCAGTGCCCTGCCACGGCAACTTCTTCCCGGCAGACTTCACCGAAGCGAAGAAACGTAGCTCATCGACTGGGAAAGAGCGTGCCGCCAAGATGTCGCGCATCACCCCGCCCACTTGGCCGGTCGCACCGAAAACACCTAATCGCATGGGCAACAGCCTACCGCGCGCGATCCTGCTAGGGGCCGCAGACCGCGTCACCTAGTCGGCGGCGGCTACCAGGGCTGAGCGCCGGAAGTCAGGTCAGCCAACCCGGAAGTCAGATCAGCCAGCAGTGATGCCGCAGACCGTCACCTGATCGGCGGTGGTCATCGGCCGACCGCTACAACCAACTGAGCACGTTGTGCAGCAGGGCGTAACCGACGAACGACACCACGTCCAACAGCAGGTGCGCCAAGATGAGCGGCCAGAGTCGCCCCGTCTTCACATAGAACCATCCGAACGCCACACCCATCACGAAGTTGCCGATGGCCCCACCAAACCCCTGGTACAGGTGGTAGCCGCCGCGAATCGCCGCCGAGGTGAGAATCCAGCGCCACGGCCCCCAGTTAAGCTGCGCCCAACGGGTGCCGAGATAACCCACCATGATGACTTCCTCGGTGAATCCGGCGCGGAACGCCGAGAGTACCAGCAGCGGAATCCTCCCCCAGTGGTCGGTGAGGTTGGCGGCGGCGATGGTGGTGTTGATCCCGATAGCTTTGGCAAACACGTAGAACGCCAGACCGGGAATGCCGATGGCGGCGGCGATGGCGAAAGCTTGGGCGACATCACGGCCGGGGCGGGTAGCGTCGAGGCCCATCAGCCGGTACGGGGCATCGCTCGGCGGGAACAGGTTCTTGATGAGGAACAATGCCAGCAACGCCGGAACCAGCGGTATCAGGTAATCGGTGACGAGGTACATCACATCCAGCCAGGGGCGATCAGGCACCACCGAGTTGTTGATGGTGGTGGTCTGACTGCCAAGCGATTCGGGACGGGTCAGCTTCTCGATGAGGCTGAGTAGCGAGTAGATCGCGGAACGCCCCAGCGAGATACCCAGAATGAGCGCTGTTTCCAGCAGCAGGATACGTTTCGTGCTGGCGTCCAAAACATCCCACTGGTGGGTGCGTCGCAATGGCAAGGTGCGTTCTGGGAGCGCGGCAACGCTCGCCGGGTCACCCGCCTCAGCTACATTCGGCTGCGCCTCATCCATGACTGCATCCTAACAACCCTGAGCGCTAATGCCTCCGGTGCCGGTTCGGATTCGCTCCTGGCTCAGGGGCATGGTTACGGTTCGGATTCACGCCCGACCCGTGATCGTGTCCGATTCGCGGTCGCGCGCCTCAGCTTGGATTTCAGCGGCCACGGCGACACCCGCTCAACTCGAAACCCCACTCTGGATACGCGCCACGCGAGGCATGTGGTATCGCGAAACGCACCGCAAGCGTAGCCATCGGTTTGCATCACCCCCCACCGAACCGTGGCCCCAAACCGGCACCGGATGCGGTGGTCGTCCGCGTCCGGGCCACGATTTCGTCGCAGACCACCCAGCAAGACACAATGGTGGTATGCGTCTCGACTCGCTCAGCTTCGCCGCCGGCCCCGATGGTCTGAAAGCCGATGTGGCGAAGCTGTCCGATCTGCTGGGGGCGAAGTTCCGTGATGGCGGGGTACACCCGCGGTTCGGCACCCGTAACTACATCTTGCCGCTGGTCGGCGCGCGCTATCTGGAAGTGGTCGAGGTGCTCGATCATCCGGTGGCTGAAAAAGCATTTTTCGGCAAGGCGGTACGCGCCCGGCAGGAGGCTGGCGGCGGCTGGCTCACCTGGGTGATCTCGGTGGACGATCTCGGCGATTACGAGAGAAGGCTCGGACGTGACGCGGCCCTGGGGCAGCGTCGTTTCCCCGACGGACGGCTGCTGGAATGGCACCAGATCGGCCTCATCGAGGGTATCGTCGCCGAGCGCGCGTTGCCGTACTTCATTCATTGGGACAGCCCGGAGGATGTGTTGCCCGGCGCGCTAGCCAGCGTCACCAGCGTCTCCAAACTGGAACTCTCCGGGTCGAAAGCCCACGTCGCGGAGTGGATCGGAGCCGAGATCGGCGACACTTTTGACGGGGTGGAGTTCAGTTTCCGCTCCCCCAACGGTAGGCCCGGCTTGGATGCCGTGACCTTCGTCACCGCCGACCGTCGCGTGGTGCGAATCTAGGCGTCAACCGATGGAATGCCCCTTCGAGACGGCCTCCGACGGGGGCTCTCCCAAGGATCGCGTCTCGCCGCAGCCCGCCACCGACCATGACATCGAGGTGATGTCGGCACAGTTGGGGCGCCCGGCGCGCGGCGCTATCGCCGTGGGGTGGCGCTGCCCTTGTGGCAACCCGGCGGTCACTCTGACCGCACCCCGTCTACCAGATGGCACCCCGTTTCCCACCATGTACTACCTCTCTTGCCCCAGGGCCGTCTCCGCCGTGTCTCGGCTAGAGGCAAATGGCCTGATGGATACGTATAACGCCCGACTTGCCACCGAACCGGAGCTGGCGGAGGCGTACGCGGCGGCGCATCAGTCATACCTCGCTGATCGTGCTGCGCTGCCCGGCGGCACCGCCGTACCTGAGACCGATGGAGTGAGCGCCGGTGGGATGCCGACGCGGGTGAAATGCCTGCACGCGCTGCTGGCTCACGCATTGGCCGCCGGGCCGGGTGTGAATCCCATCGGCGACGAGGTGCGGGAATTGATCGGCGAGTTCTGGGGTGAACCGTGTCTGCCATGAACCGCACGGTTGCCGCCGTGGACTGCGGCACCAACACCATCCGGTTGCTCATCGCAACCCGCGACGGCGACGGCACCTTCACCGAACTGACCCGCGAGCAGCGCTTCGTTGGGCTGGGTCAAGGGGTGGATGCCACCGGCGCTTTCGATGACGCCGCGGTGGTACGTACCTTCGCTGCCTGTGAGGAATATGCCGCCATCATCGCCGAAAACCGCGTTGACCAGGTGCGCTTTGTCGCCACTTCCGCCACCCGCGACGCCGCCAACCGCGCCGAGTTTTTGAGTGGGGTGGCGCTGCGGCTGGGGGTGACCCCCGAGGTGATCTCCGGCGACGAGGAGGCCATTCTCAGTTTTCGGGGTGCCTTGTCGGGACTGGGAAACGTCAGGGGGCCCGTCCTGGTGATCGACTCCGGCGGCGGCTCCACCGAGTTGGTACGCGGCCTGACGGACGGCACCATCACCGAAGCGGTCAGCCTTGACATCGGCTCGCGGCGCATTCGTGAACGCTATCTGCTCAGCGACCCGCCCACCGAAGCGCAGGTTCACGCCGCCCGCAAAGAGGTACGCAAACTGCTGGGGGCGACGGGTATCGATTTTGACGAGGTACGCACCGCCGTCGCCGTCGCGGGCACCATCACCACCATGTCCGCGCTCGTCCAGGGACTGCCGGTATACGAGCGTAGCCGGGTGCACCTGTCACGGCTACGACGCGACAACATCGCCGATCTGACCGGACGGCTGCTCAGCAGCACCGCCGCCGAAATCGAGGCGATGGGGCCGGTGCAACCAGAGCGCGCCAAGGTGCTAGCCGCCGGGGCGCTGCTAGTCAACGAGATAGCCCAACGCATCGGCCCTGCCGAGTTGACGGTGAGCGAATCTGACATCTTGGACGGCATCGCGTTAGGGTTATTATCGTCCTGATAGCCACACCAGGCACCAGCCCTCATAGCCCAATAGGTAGAGGCAGGCGGCTTAAACCCGCCTTGTTGTCGGTTCGAGTCCGACTGGGGGCACGGAGTTGGCTCCGACCGGCTACCCGCTGGAACACCCACCTCAGGTGATGGCAAGTTTCTCAACAGCAGGGCCGAAACTCAATCGGGCAAGGTCAACCCGACCCACGGCCGGCGATCCTCAAACCTCAGAGCCGGGGCATAGCGAAGCGGCAGCATACAGCGGCAGTGACACCACGCCGCCTTTACTGCCGAAATTGCGGGTGCTAAACCGAATGACGTACGGGGGATCAAATCGGCTCCGGTATGCCTCCAGGCTCGCAGACTTGACTCGTATCCCCGCCTTGACCTCCAGCGGGATAACGCCCTCGTCGGTGTCCATGACGAAGTCGATTTCGGCATTGTTGTCGTCACGCCAGTAGAACAGCGGGACACCGCGCGCGGCTAGCTGACAAGCGACGTAGTTTTCAGCGATTGCCCCTCTAAATGGCATGTCGTGGTCAAATAGCACGGCGGCGGCGCGTACCCCGGCTAGCTGGCAAAGCAGACCCGTGTCGTTCAGAAACAGCTTGAAAAAGCCGTCCCGTTCATACGCCCTGAGCGGGCTGGTCGGAGTACTGACCATGGTTACACAGCGAACGATCTCAGACGCGACGAGCCAACTGAGCGCCGAGGCGTAATCACGCGCCCGAGCCCCGGCACGCACTTCCGCGTACTGAAACTTACGACTGGCGTTGCCCAGTTGGGAGGGCAGCGAGCGATATACCGCCTGGATTCGCGCCGCTTCCATCGGGGTGAGAATGTGCTTCGACATGTCCGCCAGGTAGGACTCCGAAATGGCGTCCAGGATGCCACGGTCGGTACGTAGCGGATCGATGTCATGCGCAATCAGGTTAGCTACCGCCTCCGGCATTCCGCCTACCCAGAGGTAGCACCGATACAGGTCGAGGCAATGTTCGTGCAACGGGGCAGGCAGTTGGGCGCGTTGCGCGCTGTGCTGCAAGATTTCATCCCAAAGCGCGTCTTGGCCGAGGGCGCTGAGATATTCGGGGAAGTCCATGGGAGCTAGCCGCAGTAATTCGACCTTGCCGACAGGGAACGATTTTGAGAATCTGGCCAGACTGACCCCCAACAGGGAACCGGCGCAGATGATCTGATACGGGGTGGGATCTTCGGCAAAGAACTTCAGTGATTCGATGAAATCCTCACTGACCTGCACCTCGTCAAAGAACAGCACCGTCGATTCAAAATCGACAGCGTGGCCCAGTAGCAGTTGCAGCCGCTTCACCTTCCGCTCGGTGGGGATGGCTTCAGCGAACAGCGCCACGATGTCGGGGCGTTCGCTCAAGGTGATGGTCTCCGTCGCCGCGAACTCGCGGCGGCAGAACTCCTTTATGACGTATGTCTTGCCAACCTGCCTGGCACCGAGCACGAGTAGCGGTTTGGCCGCACCGCGACGTTTCCACTCCAGCAACTGACGGTAGATGCGACGTTTCATGCCACTCCAACCACACCTTTTCGGTTCACTCTATGGCATTAATTTACACATTTTCCGTGGTTTTTACACCAGCTAGTCGCACATTATCCTGGCATAGCGCTCAGACTGACCCCGTATGCGAGGGAAGAAGGTACGCTAGCGCGGCTCGTCGATGACACTCGGCTGCTTCGGGGCGGGCTCGGGGTCGTCGGCGGTACCGATGGAAAGCCACAGCCGCTCGAACCACATCTCGGGGTGTTCGTCCTCCGGCAGAGTGCCAGTGCGTTGGATGGGGGTTCCGGCACCAAGCGGTTGCCCGTCCGGCCCCAGTACGATGAAACCGATCTCGCCAGGTACCACCCAGCCGAGCCGCTCCCGAGCCTGCACCTGTACGTAATTCGGGTCCTGCCAGCGCCGCAGTTCGTCCTCCAACTGGGTGATGGAGTCTTCCAGTCGCTGAATTTCTGCGGTAGCCTGCGCGGTGGCGGCACGCAACTCGAACAGCCGAATGACATCCCTGCCATACATCATGGCGAACACCACCGCTACGCCGACAATCACCCAAGTGATGCCCACCGCACCCCGAATCCCGCGCCGCAGCGGAGCAGCCAACCCGGACGCTAGCTGCTCATCGGGTTGGGTGTCGGTGCCCAGCAACACGTCTTTAGCCGAGGTGTCGACGGGTCGTCCCGCTCGGAGATTCGGACGCGCCAACGTACGCGACCGCGGAGACCCTCGCCCCGGGCCCTCGGTCTGGGGAAGCTTATTTCTAGAGCCGGGCATCAACACCAGTATTACACAGTGACCGGCTTACGAGCCGTCACGACAGCCCACGGCAGATACAGCACCACCCATACCAGCACCAGCAGCAGCAGCAGCAGTGGAATGTAAAACGCCCCGGCGAACGCTTGAATCGGCTCCATCGGCGAACCGGGAGCCGCCTGAGCCAGGAACATCAAGTTGCTGCCGTAACGTTGATTGAGCACGTAACACAGCACCGAGTACGGGGCCAGCAACAACGCCACCTGCCAGAGCCTCCGCCAATCCGGGCGAAACTCGCGCGCGACCAGCAGCATGATCGGATAAAGCGCCAACAGCCCATGTCCGAAAAACTGCTGTAGCGAGAAGACGTTCAGCATGGGTCTGCCCGCCCAATCCGGAAAGACCACGGCGGCCACCGTACCCCAAATCGTCAGCGAGTACATGACCTCCCGCGCCAGCGTCATGGAGCGAAGGCAGTCGATGAATATGACATAAACCCCCAGCGAACACAGTTGCAGCGGGATACGTTCTGGGCTGTAATCACCGGGGATGAGGTACGCGAGCTGCACCACCACATCCATGCCGATGAGCAACCAACCGATGACAAGCCGCATCCGGTGCCGCCCGGTCTCCCCCAGGCGTACATACAACAGCGTTGGCGCTATGACGGTGCCACCGAGCACGATCACAAGGGCCGTGACATGGGCTGGGCCGAAAAGCGTGAAACCGACCCCGTCCGGGATGGGCTGCGTCACCCGTAACCAGAAGTAGTCGAACGTGGCCCCAGCCCCCTATCCACCGTCAACCGCCGCCGGTAGCTGATCGGCCCCAGCCGTACCAGCTTCGCTGGCAAGCGGGGCATCCGGAACCGGTCGGAAGATAACTCGGAAGATCGGGAAGAACACCCAGAACGACACTGCGGAGTTGATGAGCATGGTTATCACGTCGGCCGCCACCTCACCCTGGGCACCCCAGCCCCAGGTATCGATGAACAGCCCGTAGATCGGCGCCTTGTACCAACCTTGCAACGCGGCGGCCAAGATGGTGATGACAAGGTATGCGACGAGGTACCACAGTGCCGCCTTCGCCACCGATCCGTTTGAACGGAAAGTGATATTGCGCTGCGCGAAGAAGTTGATTACCTGGGCGATGAGCAGTGTGATCTCTACTGCTAGGAAATACGCCAAACCGCCGCCGCCCTCCGGCAACGCCCCGGCGGCGTAATCGAAGATGTAGTACGGCGAGCCGTCTACGTCGTGCCCCACTGGCCAGTGCTGGAACGACTGGTTAATCAACGTGGTGTGCGCAAACAGCGCCTTCATCGCCGGCATCAACGCCAATTGCAGTAACGTCACACCGTTGGACACCATGAAAAACACTAAAAACTGCGCCAGACCGGGGCGATTCTCCTTGAAACCGGCCCAGGCCGTCGCCAGTCGCTTCACGACATTCGCCCCCTCGCCGCTGCGGCCAACTGGGCGGCGGTGCGCTTGTTCGCCCGTCTGTTGGCGAAGAACGCCCTACCGCTTGCCCATACGCCTGAGAAGAAGTGCCCGTTCAAGATGCGTAACAACCCGGCGACCGTTGCGGCGTCCACCATGCCTCCGGTGAGTTTCGTCATCTGGCTGAACGGCAGGTTGAGTACGAACAACAGGTTCAGGTCGAGGCCGCCAGCGGCCTCTGCGCGGCGAATCCGCCACCGCAGCACCTGGTGGATCAGTCGAGCCGACCAGCCGGAGACCGAGCCGACGTCGCCGATGAGTGACTCCGGCGTTAGCTCTTTGACCGGCCCCGCGACGGGAACGGCTCGCCCCAGCAGTCGGGCAAACTCGGCGTCGTCCACGTTGTGAACGGTGCCGGCGACGTAGTTCGGCAGCTCGGCAGGTGGCGGCTGAGCGGGCGCACCGGCTACGTTCACGATTTCCATCAGCCGAATGTCAACGCAACTCGCTCCGACTCGTATCTCGTAATCTCCCGCTTCCACCGTCCAACCGGCTGCGGCCACGTCGTAGTGACGGAACGCCGCCTCGCCCAGGTCGATGGTCACCGTGGCGCTTGCGCCAGCGGGCAGTTCGACACGGGCGAACCCCTTCAATTCCTGTTCCGGACGGATCACCCCGGCACCTTGACGATGCACATATACCTGCACCACCTCGGCACCATCACGGCTCCCGGTGTTGCTGACTTGCAGCGTGACCTGCGTCGCGGTGGCCGTAAGGTCGGTGTACTCGAAGGTGGTGTACGACAATCCGAACCCGAACGGGAACGCCACCGGCACCCCGGCGCTACCGTAGTAGCGGTAACCGACGTAAGGCCCCTCCCGGTAGCAGGCGGCGCGCGTGGTGGCGGGGAACCAGGCGGCGGTTGGGGTATCGGCCAGCGCTACCGGCATGGTTTCAGCGAGCCGCCCGGACGGGTTCACCCGCCCCGTCAGCACGTCGAGCAGCCCGCCCGCCCCGGCTTGCCCGCCAAGGAACGAGTGTACGAGCGCCTGGCAATGCTCCAGCCATGGAGTCTCGACCACCCCACCCAGACTGAGCGTCACCACGATACGCGGATTCACCGCGGCTATCGCCGTCAGCAACTCAATCTGGTTGGCGGGCAACGCCAAGGTGCTGCGATCTTGCCCCTCTGACTCATCGGATTCGGCCAACCCCAGGGTGAGCAGCACCACGTCTGCGGTTTTAGCCAACGCCACTGCTTCAGCCAGCAGTGCGGCGTCCGGGTTGCCGTTGCGGCGGAAACCAGCGGCGTACCCGTGTTTGACCAACCCGGATTCGGCGAACAACTCCAGCACGGTATCAACCTGGGTGGGGTTCACCGCCGAAGAACCACCGCCTTGGTAACGCGGCTGAGCGGCGAAGTCACCGATGACGGCGACCCGCGTGCCCGCGGCAAGCGGCAACAGTTCGTCCTCGTTCTTCAGCAGCACCGTGCCCTGCGCGGCGGCACGGCGGGCAAGCGCATGATGGGCCAAAACATCGGCACGAGGTAATACGTCGGTTTCACCGGCTACGGCACCAGAGCGCGGCTCCGTGGCGGCAGCGCGGATCAGCGCCACCAACTCGGCCACCCGGGCGTCCACGTCGGCCTCGCTCAGCCGTCCTTCCTGTACGGCGGTGACGATCTCACGCAGTGACGCATACCCGGCGGCTGGCATCTCCAGCGTGCCACCGGCGGCGACGGCTTTGACGAGATCACAGGAGCCGCCCCAATCGGTGATGACGGCCCCGTCGAAGCCCCATTCGTCGCGCAACACCGTACGCAGCAGCCAGGGGTGTTCGCTGGTGTGGGTGCCGTTCAACAGGTTGTAGCTGGACATGATGGTGCGCGGATGCGCCTCGCGCACCACGATCTCAAACGCGCTCAGATACAACTCCCGCAGGGTGCGCTCGTCGATCACCGAATCGCTGTCCATACGGCGCAACTCCTGGGAGTTGGCGGCCAAGTGCTTGGGACAAGCCGCCACCCCCTGCGATTGGATGCCGCGCACATATCCCGCGGCGAGTTTGCCGGAGAGCAGCGGGTCTTCCGAGAAGTACTCGAAGTTACGCCCGCCCAAGGGGCTCCGTTTTATGTTCAAGCCGGGGCCGAGGATGACGTCCACGGCTTGCGCGTTCGCCTCGGCTCCGATGGCGGCCCCGATCTCGTACGCCAACTCCGGGTTCCAACTGTTCGCCACACTCGCTTCAGCCGGAAAGCAGGTGGCGGGCAATGACGGGTTCAACCCGAGTTGGTCTCCCGCCCCCGCCTGACGCCGTACCCCGTGCGGCCCGTCCGCCATCCAAAGCGAACGTAACCCGACGTGTGGGAAACCATGGGTCTCCCAGACCGTTTTGCCGATTAGCAACGCGGCCTTTTCGATCAGGGACAGGGCGGGAGCATTCGCCGTTACTGAAACGTCGGCCATCTCGGCCTCCTTGTGCTCGGGGTGTGACACCGGGGGTCCTCACGCCACGCCACAGCGCGGCTCCAAAGCCCCGGTGTCACACCGAGTGAGAGATCACTCCGCGACGGCGTCCGTCGGCTCGTCGGCAGTGTCCGTCTTTCTACCCTGACGCAACAACCTGCTGGTCGTCAAGCCCACCAGCGCCAGTGCCGCGCCGCCCAACAGCACGTCCACCCCGTACAGCGCCCAGCGCCACAGCGGGGTTATCTGCTCGATACGCGCCCCGGCGGAGATACCGTTCATCGCGTTGCTGTGTACCACGGCATAGGCCACGTTGTGCGCGGCACGACGGATACCCGCTTGCACGGTTGGCGTCATGTCGGCATCATCCAGCTGCCACAGTGAGGCGTCGGTGTTGAGCCACAGGTCGGTACCGGCGGCCAACCCCATCCGGTAGTCCTCGTACGAGAACACCGAGAACGAAGCCTGGTCGGTGATTACCACACCCGTGAAGCCCCACTCGTCGCGTAATGTCTCGGTCATCAGCCCCGCGTGAGCCCCCACCCACAGGGTGCCGATGCGGTTCATGGCCGCCATCATTCCGATTGCCCCGCCGTCGCGCACGCTCAACTCGAACGGCTTCAGGTAGATCTCGCGCAAAGACTGTTCATTGGCCATCATCGCGCCGCCCATACGGTTGGTCTCCTGGTCGTTTACCGCAAAGTGCTTCACGAACGGGATGACACCCTTCGATTGCGCGCCGCGCACCAGCGCCGCACCCATTCGTCCGGAGATCACGCCGTCTTCGGAGAAATACTCGAAGTTACGGCCACTGTACGGGCTGCGATGGATGTTCATGGACGGGGCGTACCATCCGGCGACTCCGAGATAGATCGAATCCTCGCCGATTGCCTTGCCCATCTCTTCAGCCAACGCATCATTCCAGGTTGCCGCCAGCACGGAAGCCGGTGGGTAACCCATCCCGGAACTGCCGCCGACCAGGGTGCCGGAGATGCCCGCAGGGCCGTCTTTATCGACGGTGGCCGGCAGGCTGATCGATTCGACGCCCAGGGTCGCATAGCCGCCAACACGCACCAACTGCTCAAGTTCATCAAGACTGGCCTGATCGAGCAGGGTATCCCACAACGGATCGTCCCATTCGATTTCGCGCAGCATCGCCGCGGTGAGAGTGCCGAGTTCAGGATCGGTGGTGTCATACTTCGGCACTTCGGCCGCTGGATCGGTGGGGACGCTGAGTTCAAGTGCCCGCACGAAATCGGCAGGAGCCGTCCAGACGCCATCCGCGTACGTCTTTGGCCAGGTGCCTGCCCAGTCGGAACGGCTGAGGTACTTAAACGATGCATCCCACGTCTTCATATCCGCACTGGTGAACTGATTGCTGATCGTCTCGCCGGTAGCCTCGGAGACCGCGTAGGTTTCGGTATCCAGGCTGGTGCGCGTGATCTGATGCGCCTTG
This sequence comes from Propionibacteriaceae bacterium, assembly GCA_031255975.1. Lineage (GTDB taxonomy): Bacteria > Actinomycetota > Actinomycetes > Propionibacteriales > Propionibacteriaceae > WRGV01. The sequence goes on from JAIRRM010000037.1 coordinate 13,071, forward strand.
GCGGGGTCGCCCGCGGCGTCCATGCCATCGGCGGTGGTGAAACCTTTGGTGGCCAGAATGTTGTTCAGCGCGTCGTGAGCGTTGTCACCGACTGCCAAGAAATAGTCGCCCGGCTCGACGATGTAGCTGCCGTAGCCGTAGCTGTCCCAGACCTTCAGATACTCCTTGGGCACGCTGACGGTGACATTCTGACTGCCGCCCGCGGCGATGAGGTCGGTCTTGGTGTAGCCGACCAGTTCGACGGCGGGTTTCTCGATGCCGTTGACTTTGTCATAGTCGGTGTACGGGCGCTGTAGGTAAACCTGCACGATGTCTTTGCCCGCTGTATCTCCCGTGTTGGCGACGGTGATCTTCACCTCGTATGTGTCATCCGTCTCGCTCACCGCGAAACCGCTCCAAGTGAACTCGGTGTACGAAAGGCCGTAGCCGAACGGGTACTGCACCGTCTTGGCGTAGTCGTAACTGCCCACCCCGGTGGTGCCGAGCACCGCGTCCTCATAGCGGGTCTCGTAATAGCGATAACCGACGTAAACGCCCTCGGCGTACACCAGGTAGGTGTTGCCCCACATGATCTCGGAGTTGGCGATCTGGTAGGAGCCGAAGTTTGCCATCGCCGGGGAACTCATCACGTCATACGCATAGGTGTCAACCACGGCACCGGATGGATTGACCGTGCCAACCAGCATCTCGCCGACGGCTGTCGCACCGGTCTGCCCGAACGCGCCGATCCACACCACGGCGTCGATGTCGTAGCTGTCGAGCACACCCAACTCAATCGTGTTGTCGGTGTTGAGCATCACGATCACCGTATCGAAGTGCTCGGTGGCGAGCGCCAGCATGTCGCGTTCTTCGTTGTCGATCTGTAGGTAGCCGAAACCGGCGTCGGTCGGGGTGAACGTCAGATCTGCGGTCTCGCCGCCAGCCCGTCCGATAACGACAATCGCCGCATCCGCGTAATCGGCGAAGCTGGCGATCACGTCGGCGGTGTAAGTACTACGCGGCACCTCGTTCACGGTGTATTCACCCTGGCCGTAAACGTCCTTCGTCGTCTTGCGGTACGCCGCGCCCGGGCCGGTCTCGTAGAAACTCCACAGCGTCGGATTAACCTGCAATCCGGCGTCGGCCAACCCCTGCCCCAGAGTCACCACGTTGCTGGTGCTGATGGAGCCGGCACCGCTACCGCCGTACACCGGATCGACCGAATCCTGCCCGAACACGCTGATACGTGCCCCTGCGGCCAACGGCAGCGCGCCGTTGTTTTCCAGCAGAGTGATACCTTCGCGCTCGATGTCGGTGGCCACCTTAGTCAGATGCGCCTGGCGACTCGCCTCGTCGGTGAAGTCACTCTTGTAATAGTCGGACGGAGTGCTGTCGTCCGGGATGATGCGCTGCGTCGCTTGATCGAAGAACACTGAGATCAAGCCGGAGTAACGGTTGGCATAGATGTTGGCGACGACAAGCGCCACCACGATGGCTACCGCTCCTACATAACGTACGATGGCCGCTACCGTGCCAAGCGGGCGCCGCTCCTGCGCCTTACTAGTTGTGGATGAACTCATAGTGAATCCCCTACCTGCTTGTTGAAGCCCGCTCCCGACTGCCCTGCCGCGTCGCGGAACTGTTATACGCCCACGCTAAATCG
>JAIRRM010000133.1 GCA_031255975.1 Propionibacteriaceae bacterium
CTTTGGCCACAGATTCCGGCTCGGAGGCCGGAATGACGAGGGCGGGGGGGCAGAATGACGGGGGTGGGGCACACTGTGTTTGACTACCCTTGGCTACAGATTCCGGCTCGGAGGCCGGAATGACGGGGTAGGGCACCCGGAACGACGGGGCGAGGCACACCGCGCCTGACTCCTTCGGCCGCAGATTCCGGCTCGGAGGCCGGAATGACGGGGGGGCGGAGGCCGGAATGACGAGGGTGGGGGGCGGAGCCGTATATCAGCCTTTCACCGCGCCGCTCATGCCCGCGCCGGAGAGGAACAGTTTCTGGAAGATCAGGAAGATCACCATCGGAATCAGCGTGGAGATGGTGAGCGCCGCCAGGAACACCCCCAGATCCTCGCGCGCTTGAATAGCGGGCAGCCGTACGGAAAGCGGTTGAATCTCGGCGCGCTTCAATACCAACATCGGCCACAAGAAGTCCTTCCAAGCGGCGATGAAAGCAAACACGCTCACCACCCCCAGAATCGGCTTGCTCATCGGCAACACCACCGACCAGAAAAGCCGGAAGGTGCTCGCGCCATCCACCTCGGCGGCCTCGAACACCTCACGCGGCAGCGAGTCGAAGAACCGGGTGACGATCACCACATTGAAGGCGCTGGCACCGGCGGGCAGCCAGATCGCCCAGAACGAGTTGAGCAGTGACTGCCCCAACAGCGGCGGATTCAGCACCGTAAGGTAGAGCGGCACCAGCAGCACCACACTGGGGATGAACAATGTCACCATCACCAGCGAGTTCAGCACCTTGGACCATTTGGGACGGAGCACCGAGATCACGAATCCGCCGGTGGTGGCCACCAGCAATTGAAAGAACCAGGAACCGCCGGCGATAACGACGGTGTTCCAGAAGTATTTGCTGACCTGCACCTTGTTCCAAGCCAGCACCATGTTTTCCCAGCGGATGCCGTTGGGGAACAAAGCCAACGGGGTACGCAGAATATCCTGCGTCGGCGTAACCGCGAACTTCACCATCAAAAAGAGCGGGCCGATACAGGAGATGATGAGAAACACCAGTAGCAAAGTGTGGACGGTGCGCATCGTCCAGCGCACCCCGGGACGTTTCCAATCGGCCTCGGAGACAACTCCGCGAGTCAGCGCCTCTACCGGACGGCTCTGAGCACTCGCCGTGGCGTCGCGGCGGAAACGTTGTAACCAGCGGGGAACGTTCATGTCGTACTCCAAGCCCTAGTGGCGCGGAAGTAGATGATGGAGAAAACGGCCAGCGCCGCGGCAAGCAGCAGTGACAACGCCGTAGCCGCGCCGTAATTAGCCCCCACCGACGCGCCGAAAGCGTAGTTGTAGATCAGTAGCAAAATGGTCAACGTGGAGTTCGCCGGGCCACCTCCGGTGAAAAGGTACGGCTCCAAGAACACCTGCGCTGTGCCGATGATCTGCAAAATGAAAGTGATAAACAGCACCCCGCGCAGATTGGGCAGCGTGACATGCCAGAGTTTTCGCAAGATTCCGGCACCGTCCACCTCAGCCGCGTCATAAAGTTCAGCGGGTACCCCGATCAACGCGGCCAGGTAGATGATGACGGTGGAGCCGGCGTTGGCCCAGGTGGATTCCAACACCAACGCCGGCATCGCCATGTCTTGCGAATTGAGCCAGGGGAATGGCCCCAGCCCGAACCATCCCAAGATGGTGTTGAACACCCCGGTGGCCGCGCCGTTGTAGAAGAACTTCCACAGCAACACCGCCACCACCGGTGGCACCACCACCGGCAGGTACGCCAACGCCGAGTAGAGACCACGACGCTTACGTACCTCGCTCATCAGGATGGCACCGATAAGCGGGATCGGGTAGCCGAAAATCAACGCCAGAAACGCGAACCACAGCGTGTTTTTCAGCGCAATCGGCAGATTTGGATCGGTGAGCACCCACTCGAAGTTGTCCCAGCCCACCCAGCGCGGCTCGGAGACCAGATTGGTTTTCTGGAAACTCATCACCACAGACTGAGTAACCGGCCACCAGGAGAACACCCCGAAGATGACGATCATCGGCAGCGCGAAGAGGAGGGCGGCCAATCCACCGCGCTGCACCCATTTTTTGGGGTTCAGTCCGCGTTTCATGGTCGCACCTCCGCTACGCGCTTGCCATCAGTAAACCACTGAACTGGCCGTACTAGCTGTTTGCGTCGATGGCGCGCTGTGCTGCGGTGTTTGCCGTGGCAAGCAGCGCATCAATGTCGGCGTTCTGATCGGTCAACACAGCCTGCACCGCTGGGTCCAGTGCCGCGTACAGATCTTGGGTTGCCACCGGCGGTTCGGCGATCGGCTGCGCGCCGACGATGCCGTCGGTAAACGGCTTCATCTGGGCGAGCGGCACCGTCACGTACGGGGCGATCCAGCGGTTGTACTGGTCGAGTTGGGCGGACGTGAAGATCGGCAGTTCCGGCGTGCCGACCGGCTGGTTGTTAGCAACCTGGAGTTGGGCCGTGGCTACCGCCGCGTCCTCACTGATGTACTTGCCGAGATAGAAGTAATCGATCCACTTCATCGCGGCGTCTTTAACCTCATCGGATGCTTTCACGTTCACCGCGGCGAGGGTGCCACCGCCGAGCACGCCGGAATCGGCGCCTTCTAGCGGAATGGTGGTCAGGCCGTAGCTATCCGGATCAACACCGTTCGCCTGCACCAGCGAGGTGTAGACATCTTGGCCAGAGGTGTACATGGCAACCTGCCCTGCGGCAAATGCCTGGTTGATGGAACCCCAGTCGTAGTTGAACTCGGCGCCCATGGAGTTGTCGTCCCAGCGCATCGCCTTCAGGAACTCCAACGCGGCCTTGGTGGCGGCGTTGTCCACGGTAGCCGTGGCAGTGCCATCGGCGGCCACGCTCTCCATCCGACCGCCACGGGCGTAGGTGGCGACGGTGAGCTGCCAACCACCGGTGTTGGACGTAGCCATTTGGGCGTAACCGGCCACACCGGGCACCGCGTCGGCGATCTTCTTGGCGTACTCACGTACCTCAGACCAGGTGGTCGGCGGCTTGTCGGGGTCCAACCCGGCCTGGGTGAACAGCGTCCGGTTGTAGTGGAGGCCGATGCCGTAGATCGACTTGGCCGGAATAGCGTAAATGTGGCCATCCGGGCCGAGGCCGTACTGCAACACGCCAGGGTTGAAATCATTGCCGTAAGGCATCGCCTTGACGTACGAATCCATGTCGGCGATCTGGCTGTTGGCGATCAGCGACTGGGCATCGGTGAGCGGAATCTCGAACACGTCCGGCAGGGTGCCACCAGCAAGGTCGGCTGAGAACGTGGTGGCTTTCCACTCGTACTCCACCCACTCCACGTCGATGTCGGGATACTGGTTCTCGAAATCAGCCACCTGCTGATCGAGGGCAGCTTTGGCTTCTTCGGTGGCACCGGGCAGCAAGCCGACAACGGTCAATTTGGTACGGCCGGTGGTGTCGTCACCCGACGGGGTGTCGTCGGAGCACGCGGTCAACATGCCCAACGACAGCGCGGCCGCCGCAAACGCGGCGAACGTCTTGGTCTTATTCATAGTCACTGTCCTCTCTCATTGGTGACTTCTTCTTATCGGTTATACGGTGAACCAGACTGCCGTGTCCGGTTCCAAGTACGTCGGGGCACCCCCAGGAGCCTCGACCGTGTTATCGGGCACCGCGCTGCGAATCAGTTCGGTGCGGTTGGCAGGTAGTTCGCAGGATTGCGAACCAAGATTGGCGACGCAGCACAACGCGCCGCGTCGGAAGGCCAGTACATCGTCTGGGTAGCCGTCCAGCCACCCGAACACACCATCCGCCAACTCGGCCACGCCGTGTTTGAGGGCGATGAGTTTGCGGTAAAGACACAGCATGGACGCCGGGTCGTCGGTTTCCGCCTGCACGGAGTAGCCCCCCCACCAACTCGGCTGTGGCAACCAAGACGGGGCGGATGTAGCGCCGGGTGCGGCGGCAGCGGTCGCGGCCGAGAAACCGAAGTTGTCAGTCGCGTCCGTCGCCCAGGGCAGCGGGATACGGCAACCATCGCGGCCCGGATCAACCCCACCGGAACGGAAATGCATCGGATCTTGCAACACCTCCAACGGCAATTCCTCGCCCTCGGGAAGGCCCAGTTCGTCACCCTGATAGAGGTAGAGGCAACCGGGCAGCGCGGTGGTGATGAGCGCGGCTACCCGCGCGCGTTTGGTGCCGAGTTCGAGATCGGTCGGTGTGTTGAAGCGCTTGGTGGCAAAAGTGAACGCCGTGTCATCGCGCCCGTACCTGGTAACTGGCCTGGTCACGTCGTGATTGGACAGCACCCAGGTAGCCGGGGCACCGACTCCGGCATGAGCCGCCAGGGTGGCGTCGATGGACGCCCGGAACTCCGGGGCGCTGTAGGCACGCGCCATGAAGTCAAAGTTGAAAGCGGTGTGCATCTCGTCGGGACGTAGATAGTTGGCGAACCGCACGGTATCTGCCAGCCAAATCTCGCCCACCAGCACCCGAGGCGGGTCGTACTCGTCGGCGACGGCGCGCCACGAGCGATACACGTCGTGAATCGCATCGCGGTCGATGTAGGGGTGTTGGCCGGGTGGGAAGCACTGCGGGTCTTCGCTTGCTTCCGGGAACGTGGGATCCTTGATTAGCAACGTGGCGGAATCGATGCGGACACCGGCCACACCACGGTCGAACCAGAAGCGCAATATGTCCAAGTGCTCCTGTTGGATGTCGGGGTGATTCCAGTTCCAATCCGGCTGCTCCGGGGTGAACAGATGCAGATACCACTGCCCAGGGGTGCCGTCGGGGTTGGTGGTACGGGTCCAGGTGCCACCTTGGAAGCTAGACTGCCAGTTGGTCGGGATGGTGTCACCGGTTGGCCCCGCGCCCTCCAAGAACCAGAAGCGCGCCCGCTCCGGGCTGCCGGGGGCGGCGGCCAGCGCCGCCTGGAACCAAGGGTGCTCGTTGGAGATGTGGTTAGGCACCACGTCGATGATGACGCGAATGCCCAGTTCTCCAGCCGCCGCGATCAACGTTTCCGCCTGCGCGATGGTGCCGAACTGCGGGTCAATATTGCGGTAGTCGGCAATGTCGTAGCCGCCGTCCGCGAGTGGCGAGACGTACCAGGGGCTGAACCAGATGGCATCCACGCCGAGCGCCGCCAGATAGTCAAGTCGGGAGATCACGCCGAGCAGGTCTCCGGTGCCGTCGCCGTTACCATCCGCGAAGCTGCGCGGATAGATCTGATATATAACGGCGTTGCGCCACCAGTCAGCGCCCGGTTGTAGTTCCACCAGCGAACCTCCTCGTCCCGATGGCTACACCGTAGAGCAGTAATATCCGCTAATGCAAGCTTTTTCTATATATCTGCAAGAACTTTCTTTCTTGCGGTGGAGTTGCGCGCTTAAGACGCGATCATTGCGGTGGAATCGCGCACCACCAGCGCTGGCTCGAAAAGCAGTTCGCGCACCTGCTCGGCCCCGGACACGATGGCCCGGGCCAACAGATCCACCGCGCTCGCCCCCATCGTCTCGATGGGCTGCCGCAGCGTGGTGAGCGCCGGAGATGTCGAGTTCATCAGCACCGAATCGTCGTAGCCCACTACCGAAATATCTTCGGGCACCCGTAGCCCGGCCCGCCGCGCCGCCCGAATCGCGCCAAGCGCCATCATGTCGGAGGCGCAAGCTATCGCGGTGACGCCGCCCGCAAGCAACCCGACCGTGGCGGCTTGGGCCGCCTCCACCGAATACTGCGAATGCACCACCAACTCCGGGTTCCAATCCCAGCCCTGCTCGGCGGCCATCGCCCGCGCGCCAGCCAGCTTCAGATTGGACGGCACATGGTCGATGGGGCCCAGCAGCAACCCGATTCTGGTGTGCCCCAACGAACTCAGATGCTTCATCGCGCAGCGCATCGCCAGCGCATCGTCGCACGTCACCCTGGGGAACGGCACGGTATCGACCGCGGCGTTGATGAGCACCACCGGCATCCCCAGCCGATGCAACCGCAGGTAATGGCCGTGGTCGGCGGCCTCCTCGCTACAGAGCCCACCGACGAAGATGACGCCGGAGACCTGCTGTTCGATAAGCAGATCGACGTACTCCGCCTCGCTCACCCCCCCTGCGGAACGGGTACACAACACCGGCGTGAAACCCTGCTGCACCAGCGCACCGCCGATCACCTCGGCGAACGCCGGGAAGATGGGGTTGACCAGTTCCGGCAGCACCAACCCCACCAGTCGGCCTCGTTCCATCCGCAACCGCGCCGGACGCTCGTAGCCCAGCACGTCGACGGCGGTGAGCACCGCGTCCCGTACCTCCTGTGAGACCCCCGGTTTGTCGTTAAGCACCCGCGACACAGTGGCCTCGGAGACCCCGACTTTGCGGGCTATGTCGATCAGTCGTCCACCCATGGGCGCAAGTTTACGCAAATCTTTGCGATCATTACGGCAGTTATTACGATGCGGCCCCACTGCCAGGTATCGCCGATCAAACCGATAGCCCCCGCGCCAGAAAACGGCCTCCCACCGTCTCCGATCCGACCGCCAACGCCCAGCCACGAGCGCCGCGCCGCACTCAGCTAATTTCCCAGCGGTGGGCCGACCGAGTTATGCCTCAGGACAACAACGGCAGTTCCAGCCGACACCCCGTCGCGCCGAGGAAAAGCCGCTGCTGGCTCGGCACCAAGGTGGTAGCGACAAGCGGATCTGGAACACCGGGATTACGCAGGTGGAGCGGATGCGCCCCACTGCTCACCTGGAACCTGATGCGATGCCCAGCGGCGAAGCGGTACGCCACCGGGTCGAGCCGCAGTTCGTAACTTAGCCGCTCACCTGGTGCCGTGCCGTCGGGCGTCAGGCGTACGTAGCCGTCGGTGACGGTGCGCGAAACTCCCCGTTCATCCACGTCGGTCAGCCGCACCATCAGATCCACGGTCGGGTTGGTGGATGAGAACTCCGCGTGGAACACCCCGGTGCCCGCGATCAACATGTCGGCGGGCAGCGGTGCCCCGGTGAAGAGCAACACATCCTCGCGGGTCTCGCGTGCTCGCTGGTCACGCCGCCCGCACGTGAACGGATTCAGAGAGCGGCCACCGGCCTGCGGCGTGGGATCAGCCGGATCATAGCGGTACGTCAACTCGGTATCGGGCGGCGCGGTTTTCGTCAACCTGCCGGATGTGGTGCCGGCCACAGGGCTGAGCTGGAAGGTCAACACTTCAGCCGCAGGCGGCGGCCACGATTCGCATTCCCGCCAGCCACCGCCACCGGCGATCTCGTAACGTACCCGTGGGCCTTCCAACGGATCACCGGGACGAGCGGGCAGCCGGAACGACTCCGCCACCGTGGTCAACCCAGCCCCCGGCGAATGATGCGTCCAATCACCGACAATGAGCCGCACCGGACGACCGGCATCGCGCATCACGGCGTAATCGGCCAACTGGTCGGGCAGGAACATGTCCTGCCATCCGGCCACCAAAATCAGCGGCGGTACTTGGGTTGGGTCTTGGGAGAACCGTAGCGGCTCCCACCACGGATCGCCTGGAGCGCGATGCTCCAACCAGTCGCGGTAATAATCCACCCGATGCCCAACGGCGGCCATATCGGCGGTGGCCGCTGGAAGTTTCAGCGCCGCCTTATCTGTCTTGCGTCGCAACCGCGCTATCGCCATGAGCCGTGCCAACAACCCGCGTTCCTGCACCTCCAACGCCTGCAGCCAAACCAGCGCGGTCTCCATGGCGAACCCACCACCGACGTACGCGGTGGCAGAGTCGAAGGAGCGCGCCGATTGCGCGATGATCGCGGCATCCTGGCCGGCGACACCCGCCAACGCCCACTGGGTGTACCCCAGATAGCTCGGCCCCCAGGTGTGTATCGCCTCCGGGCACCACGGCTGGGCGCGCAACCAGGCCACGGTGTCAACCCCGTCGGCCAATTCATGATGGAGCGGGTTGAACTCGCCCTCGGAATCGAAGGTGCCACGGCACCGCTGCACCACCACATGCCGCCCTCGTTCGGCCCAGATGACAGCCAGCGTCGTGTTGCCCGCCTGCCCGTACGGGGTGCGTACCAGGATCGCCGGGCCCTGCGCGCCCTCGGCCGGATACCAGTGATCCGCGCAAAGCCGTACCCCGTCACGCATCGTAATCATGATGCCGCGCTCCACCAGCACGTTGGCACATGTCACCGGAGGCAGTTCACTCTCGGTGACGTGCCGCCGATACGATTTACGCTCCCCCCGTTTGAGTTTTGGAGCGGGTGACACCTGGCCCGGGGTGCTGGTCGGCTGGTAGGACGCGCTGGTCATCTAGAACTCCATCTGCTCGGTCTACCCGGTCTCAGCCGCCGAAGATGCCGCGAAGCCAAGTGGCCGTATCACGGTGCATGGTTTCGGCCACGGTCGCGGTGGCCACGGTGTGAGTCATCGGGTAACTATGCACCGTCACCGGCACCCCAGCCGCGTCCAGTCGCTCGGCGTAGCGCAGCGCATCCGGTGCCAGCGCGTCGAACTCGGCCACCACCAGCAGCGTCTCCGGGGTGGTGGAAAGGTCGGCCCGTCTGCCGGGTGAAAGTGGGTCCACGGCGGTATCGGCACCGCCGGCGTACATCTGGGCGATCATCTTTGCCACCTCGACGGTGAGCGCGTCGGCGGAGAAGCGGTGCGACTCCAACGAAAGATCTAGCGACGGGCACTGCAACACTTGAGCCGCGACTCGCGGACCGCCTCGGTCGATGGCCAACTGGGCCGCGGCGCACGCCAAATTGCCGCCGGAACTGATGCCGAATACGGCCAACCGGGTGGTATCCACCCGATACTCCTCCGCGTTAGCGGCGATCCAGGTAAGCGCGGCGTAGCTGTCTTCCAACGGCACCGGGTACGGAAACTCGGGGGCCAAACGATGATCGACGTTGACGACCACGGCTCCTGCCTCGGCCACCAGCCGACGGCACAGCGCGTCGTTCAGTTGGAACCCGGCGGCTCCGCCGCCCATCCAGTAGGCCCCACCATGTATCAGCAGCACCGCCGGGAACGGGCCATCGCCCGCCGGGGTATACACCCGCGCCCCGACGACACCGCCTTCTGCCGGCACGGATACAAACTGTGACGTGATGTGCGCCCATTCCTCAGGGTTCGGCGGGTACACGGAGACCGTCAACGCCCCCGCCGCCAACGCCGCCGCGTCGTGACGGGCGCGGATCACCGCAACCTCTTGCGCCCACTCCGCCGGACTCTGACCCGCTGTGGGGCTGGTGGATGGAAACGCGCCTGGTTGCGGCATTCGGGCCGCGCCCCAGGCGATCAACTCCGCCAGTTCCGGGCTGTAACTATCCTTCCAAGGGTCTTCCATCGGGCCTCTCCTGGTCATTAGGTGGTCACTGGGGTGGCGGGGGACGATTGGGGCCGCAACTGGGTGGAGGAACGCACCACCAATGTTGGCAGCAGCCGTACATGCGTCAGCGGACGCTCCGGGTCGTTGATGCGGGAGCGCAGCGCGTCCATCGCCAACACGCCGCTCTGGGTGAACGGCTGTCGCACCGTGGTCAGATCGAACATGGCGGCGATGTCCACGTCGTCGTAACCGACCAACCTCACGTCTGCGGGAACTTGAACCCCCCGCGACGCAAACCCGGCGGCCAACCCGGCGGCCACCACGTCGTGCAGTCCGAACACCGCATCTGGCAACGGGCCTTCCGCCAACTCTTGCGCGGCCTCCCGACCTCCCTCGAAAGTGCCGTCGGCGGCCAGCCATTGCGTATCGACAATCCCGGCTTCGGTCATCGCATTGGCGAAACCTTTGAGTCGCAGTTCGCCGCTGGTGACCAGAGCGTTGTCCACCGGCGGCGGGCTTACGAACACCATTTTGCGGCAACCGAGCGCCAGCAGATGCGCCGCCACCAAGCGGCCGCCTTCCTCATCGTCCACCGTGACGCTGGTGTAACTGGTGGAACACTGATCGAGCAGCACCGTGGGGATACGGCGACTGGCCAGGCTCTCCGCCAGTTCCGATGACGGCTCCGCCCCCATGATGATAAGACCGTCAATGCGGCTCCGCACCGGCAGTGAGTACAACACCGGCACGTCTGGAGTGTCCTGTACGTCAACGGTGATGATGTCGATGTAGTCAGCGGCGGCGGCCCGGGTGACACCCAACAGTCGTTGCAGATACGTGGGGTGGCGGGTGAACGGGCCGGCCACCGCCACCCGTTTGATGAGCCCGGAGGCTTTACGCACCCCACCGCGGCCTCGTGGACGAAACTCCATCTGGTCGGCGACGGCCAACACTCGTTGCCGCGTCGGCTCCGATACCAGATCGGGGCGATTCAGCGCGTGTGACACGGTGGCTATCGAAACCCCGGCGCGGGCGGCCACGTCGTAAATAGTGACAGACACTCCGCAATCACCATCTGTCGCCCCCGGCAGTTCGCCCGGTAGCCGTTCACTCATCGCCTGTCTCCTCACTAGCCTCTGTCATCACGCCCATCGCCATCGGGGCGTTGACATGACACGCTACCCGCGCACCAGACGGCAGCGCGACCAGATGCGGACGTTCACTGCGGCAGATGTCAATGATGAATGGGCAGCGCGACGCGAACGGACAGCTCTGCCGTAGGGCATGGGCATCGCCCGCCTGGTCGGCGTGGCCGCGATCCAGTCGGGAGGCGCGGCGCTCGGCCTGGGCCTGCACATCAGGCACCGGAGCGGCTAAAACCAACGCCTGCGTATACGGATGCGTCGGGTGATACGCCACCTGAGCGGCAGGCCCTCGCTCCACCACCTGCCCGGCGAACAGCACCGCGATCTCGTCGCTTAGATAGGTGACCACCGAGAGGTCGTGCGAGATAAACAGGTTGGTGAGCCCACGGGCCTTGGTGAGCCGCGCCAGCAGATTGATGACCTGTGCCTGCACCGACAGGTCGAGGGACGAAACCGCCTCGTCACACACGATGAGTTCCGGCTCCACCACCAGCGCCCGGGCGATGGCCAGCCGCTGCAACTGCCCTCCGGAAAACTGCGATGGGAAGCGATCCAGCACCTCAGTGCCCATCCCCACCTCGGCAAGGATGCTCTCCAGCCTGACCGCGACTTCGGCGGCACTCACCTGGAGGTTGTAGCGCAGCATCTCGCCCAGCGTCTCACCGATCTTACGGGTGGGGTTCATGGAGCCGAAGGGGTCTTGGAACACCGCCTGAATACGGCGAGCCAGTGCGGCGCGTTGCGCGCGCGTCTTGCGCACCAGCGGCGCTCCATCGAAGGTGACACTGCCCGAGGTGGCCGGAACCAACCCCAAGATCACCGACGCGATGGTGGATTTGCCGCTGCCCGACTCCCCCACCAACCCCAGGGTGCGCCCTCGCGCGATGGCAAGCGACGCCTTGTCCACCGCCAGCACCTGACGGCCTTTACTGCGATAAACCACGCTGAGGTTCTCAACCTCGATCAAAGGAGGGGCAGCCGGGGCCGCCGGTGTTGCAGTGGCGATCAGATCGCTCATGCGCTCACCCCCTCCATACCGGAAACATCCTCAGGGAAGAGGCAGCGGGTCACACCCGCCCGGCCCGTGGTGACCACGAGTGGCACCGGGGCCGTCGCACATTCCGGGTGCGCCAGCGGACAGCGGTCGGCGAAGTGACACCCGGCTGGCCAATCCTGCGGCGGAAGCACCGCACCGGAGATGGCGGGTAGCGGCCTACCCGGGGCGGCAAAATACGGATTGGAGCGCAGCAGCGCCATGGTGTACGGGTGCTTGGGATCGCCTACGATGTCGGCGATGGAGCCCTGCTCCACCACCTGTCCGGCGTACAGCACCACGGCCCGCTCCGCGAGATCGACCAGCACCCCCCAGTCATGGGTGACCAGTACCACCGTCTTGCCGAGGGCGCGTAACACGTCAAGAATCTCGGCTTGCACGGTCACATCGAGGGCGGTGGTGGGTTCGTCGGCCAAAATCACCTCGGGCTCTCCCGCCAGCGCGGCGGCGATGCTGACCCGCTGCGCCATACCACCGGAGAGCTGGTACGGATAACTCCTCGCCACCAGTTCCGGGTCAGGCAGCCGCACCGCTTGCAGCAGTTCGATGATACGGGCGTCTACGGCGGCACCTTTAAGATCGGTATGAGTTCTGATGACCTCGGCGAGCTGGTAACGCACCGTGAACACCGGGTCAAGGGCGCTCATCGGATCCTGCCCAATGAGCGCGACGCGCCCGCCACGTAAGGCCGCCAGCGATTTCACGTCAGACAGCTCGTAGTCGCGGTCTCCGTAGCGCATGGTGCCGGAAGTGACCCGTCCGGTACCCTTGAGCAACCCCAGCATGGCGGCGATGGTGACCGACTTGCCACTGCCGGATTCGCCGACGACCCCTACGATCTCGCCGGGACGCAGGCTGAACGACACCCCCGCCACCACCGTGGTGGGGCGACCGGCTATGTCGAAGGCCACCGACAGGCCATCGACCACGAGTAACGGCTCGGCAACCGCGAAATCGGCGTCGGCGGTCGCGGCGACGGCGGCGGAACCGTCTTTCACAGTCGAGCGACCGACGGGCAATTGCCGTACCGAATAACCCTCGGCGGTGGCGTCGCGCAACCCGTCGCCGATGAGACCGAACGCCAAAATGAAGGTGACGATGATGAACCCACTTGGCAGCAACAACCAGGGTTGGTTGCCCAGGTTTTTGGAGGCTTCCGCCACCAACTGTCCCCAGGTGACCTGCCGCGTGCCGACACCCAAGAACCCCAGGCCGGTCTCCAGCCCGATGGCCGCGGTGGCGAACAGTGCCGCATGAACGATGACGGTGCCCATCACCGTGGGAAGCACATGTTTACGCAGAATATGGACATCAGACAACCCGGACACCACCGCAGTACGGATGAAAAGTTCTTCACGCACCGATATGGTGGCGGAGCGCACCACCCGAGCAAGCGATGGGGCGGACACCAAACCGCAAGCGATCATGGCGGCGTCCTCATCGCCTGGCCGCACCGCCAGCACCACCAACACGATGACGGTGCCGGGAATGGCGTACGCGATGTCGGAGACCCTTAAGATCACCTTGTCGGTCAACCCGCCGCGATAACCGGCCAGCAATCCGAACGGCGTGCCGACGCTGAGGTAGGCAACCAGGCTGATGGCGGTGGACAAAAACGTGACGCGCCCGCCGTACAGCAGCCGGGAGAGCACATCCAGCCCCAGCACACCGGTACCGAGCGGGTGTGCGGCGCTCGGCCCCTCCAAAGCGTGCATGATGTCTTGCTGATCCGGGCCATACGGGGCGATGAGCGGTGCAGCGATGGAGAGCACCAACAGCGTCACCACCCAGACAAGCGAAATCACCGCCAGCGGCTTGTGGAAAAACCTCTTAATCATGCGCGCACCCTCGGGTTCAGTAGCGCGTAGCAGATTTCGACGACGAGGTTCACGGTGACGACCACGATGGAGAGCACCAGCGTCACTCCAAGGATCAGCGGAATGTCATGCGACTTGATGGCGGACACGGTGAGGGAACCCAGGCCGGGCAACACAAACACCGTCTCCAGCAGCACCGCACCGCTGACCAAGCCGATGAACAGCAGCCCGATGACGGTGATGATCGGCGCACCGGCGTTACGGATCACATGCAGGAACACCCGCCGTTCGCTCAGCCCCCGGGCACGCAGCATCCGTACGTAATCTTTGCCCAACTCGTCCATCACCGAGGTACGGGTCTGTTTGGCGAGCCCGGCGGTACCGGTCAACGCCAAAGTGATGATGGGTAAGGCCAATGACATCGCCCACCCAGAGGGCGAATCCGAGAAGCGAATGTAACCGGTAGCGGGGAAGATCGGGATGGCCACAGCAAACGCCGCCACCAACACCAGCCCCAACCAGAAGCCCGGCACCGCCAGGCCCACCAGTGAGAGCACGTCCACCACCTTGCCGAACACGCCGCCTTTGATGGCCGAGAGCAAGCCAAGACTTACCCCGAAAGTGGCGACGACGACCAACCCAATACTCATCAGCGACAGGGTGACACTCAATCGGCTTCCCAATTCGGTGGAGACTTTGCCCCAGGTGACGATGGAGCGCCCCAAGTCGCCGTGCAATACCCCGGTGAGCCAATTCCAGTATTGCAGCGGCAGCGGCAGGTCGAGCCCCAACTGTTCGCGGAGCGCTTCGACCTGTGCCTCCGGCGCGTTGATGCCGAGGATGGTACGAGCCGGGTCGCCGGGCACGAAACTGGTGAGGATGAACGTCAGCACACTGGCCACGAGCACGATCGGGATGGCGGTTGCCAACCAGCGACCCATGACCTTCAGCATGACGTTCCTCCTTTCCAGCGTGCTACGCTGCCCGGTAACCCGGCCGTACCTGTCTATCTCAATTCACGCGGTTACTATGCTGGCGCGTCACTCCAGGTACAGATCGATCACGGAAACCGTGACCCGGCCACCCGATATGTCCAATCCGCCGATTCCCGGGCGGGAGTAAAGCAGGATCGGTGTGAACAGCACCGGAGCGAACCAGGCATTCTCCACGAGGTAGGTGTTGAGAGCTTGCGCCTTTTCCACAGCGGTTTCTGGGCTGGCGACGCGCAACTCCTCAAAGAGCGCCATCGCACCTGGATCATCGGTGCCGAAACCGTTGAACGGGCGGGCATCCGGCAATACCAGATCAGTGCCCATGCGGAACATTGGCAGCGACCCATAGCCCACAGCCACCGCAGAGTTCTGCCGGTTCACCGCGCCTTCGGCGTAGGCCTTCTCGTCGGTGGTGACCAGGGTATCAAGCGTGATGCCCACCTCGGCCAGCATCGGTGTAATCGCGGTGACTAAAATGTCTAAGCCACCCCAGGCTACGGTGCAGACCTTGATGGTGATCCCGTCGGCGTAACCGGCCTCTGCCAGCAGCGCCTTAGCTTTCTCTGGGTCATAGTTGTAATACTGCTGCGCGGCCTCGGTCCAACCGTCATGTCCTTCAGCGGACGGCGACGAGGTGGTCACCCCGAACGGCCCCAGGATGGCGGCGGAGATGGCCTCGCGGTTGATGGCGTAGTTGATGGCTTGGCGCACCCTAACATCGCCCATGGCCGGGTTCAGTTCACCCATGCGGTCGATCAGGTTTAGACCTGCCCAGACCGTCGGCCTCCAGGTCATGTTGATGCTGGAGTTGCCAGCGGCCTGCTGCGCGGTGGAGATGTCGCCGATGGCCATATCGACCTGGCCAGTCACCAAGGCGTTCAACGCTGCCTGCGACTCCATTATCACCTTGATGACGATGGTCTCGAAGTGCTGCTTAGCCGGGTTGTAGTAGTCGTCACGGGCGACGTACGTATAAGTGTCGCCCGGCACCGACTGGGTGGGGTCATACATGTATGGCCCAGCGCCAGCGGACGGATTGTCGACGGTGAGGTTCTCCACATCGGCCAGCCCGGCGGGGCTGATAATCATGCCGCAACCCAGTTCTTGGCTCACCATGTTCATCGCCAGTGGGTTGGATTGCTTCAGTTTCAGCGTGAGGCTGTAGTCACCGGTGATCTCAATGGACTCTAAATCGCGCAGCGCAAGGGCGTTACGGGAATCGGGTGAGGCGCAGTATTCCAGTGAGGCCTTCACCGCTGCGGCGTTGACGGGGGTGCCATCGGAGAACTTCACGTCGTCGCGTAGTTCAAGCGAGATGGCGGTGTTGCCTGCCGCCATCTCCCACGACTTGGCGAGGGCTGGTTCATAGACACCGCCGGGGCCGTAGTAAACAAGCGGCTCGTAGGCTGGCAATACGAACGAAATGAACGCGGTGTTGACGCTGGCCGGGTTGATGCCGGTAGCAGGAGCCGTCACCGCAATGGTGAGCTTTTCAGCTTGGGTGCCACTGGTGGTTGAGCCACCGGGTGGGGTATCCGTCGAGTCGTTGCTACAACCCGTGACGGACAGCGCCAGGGCTGCGGCGATTGCCACAATGCGCGGCACCCAGCGCTGACGGTACGTGGTGGTGGACATTGAATCCTCCTTGATTCGTTCTGGTTTCTAAAACCTGAGCCGACCCAAACGCGCCATCAAGCCGCCGTTTGCCTCGACGTAAAGAACTTTAGTAAAGCTCTTTACGTAGGTCAATAGCGAGTTTTAGACTGACGGTATGAGAGTCGATGGCGCCTTGGATTTCACACACGTCAGCACGCCGGAAACGGTCGGCGTGGATTCGGCTGGAGTGGCGGCTTTCGTGGCGGGCGTTACCGCCGATCCGTTCATCGACCCGCACACGCTGCTGCTCGCCCGCGACGGGGTACTGATCGCGCGGGGCGGTTGGGCACCGTATCGGCCCGACCAGCCGACGCTGCTGTACTCGCTCTCCAAGTCGTTCGCCATCACCGGGTTGGGTATCGCGGTGGACGAGGGCTTACTGCGCCTGGACGAGCCGGTGCTGGGGGCGTTCCCGGAGTGCGACGACGACGCCGTACCCGACGCCACCCGTCGTATCACCTTCCGCCATCTGGCGATGATGGGAAGCGGACACGCCCAAGAGATGTGGCCGCTACTGCGCAGCAACAATCCGGCAGGCCTGTTCCGCGCTTTTTTCCATGTTCCGCCGGATCGGGAGCCGGGCACGCTGTTCACGTATAACCAATTCGCCACCTACAGCATTGTCGAGACCATCCATCGCCGCAGCGGGGCGCGATTCCTGGATTGGTTGCGCCCCCGGCTGTTCGACCCGCTGGGGGTCACCGCCGCTGGGTGGCAGCAGTTGGTACCGGGCATTGATCTCGGGTTCACCGGGCTTTTCACCACCCCAGATGCCGTCGCCGCCCTGGCACAGCTCTACCTGAACAAGGGGGTGTACGCCGGACGCCGCATCGTATCCGAGCGGTGGGTGGACGAGGCGACGCGGGCGCAGATCGACAACTCGCACTGGTCGCCCGATCCGGATTGGCAGCAAGGCTACGGCTTCCACTTCTGGATGTGCCAGCACGGCTATCGCGGCGATGGGGCGTTCGGACAGTACTGCCTGGTGTTGCCAGAGCAGCGCATGATCGTGGCGTTCACCAGTCAGACGCTGGCGATGCAGCGGGTGTTGAACCTGGTGTACGAACACCTGCTACCGGCGGTGGATCGTGGCACCAGCTCCGGTGCCACCCCGGTCACTGAGCACGACGAGAACAACGAAACGATGGCTTTCGACCCGTTCGCTGGAAAGACGGCGGCGCTGCCCACCGTAGCCGGGGCGGCCGACCCAACGGCCACCCAATCGTTCGCGCCAGTCACCCCCCACACCCAGGTGGCCGGTGGAGTGGAGATCGACTTCACCCCCGCCGCGCCGGAGTTGGCGACCTTGGAGCTAGTCGACGGCGTAGGCACCGTACGTATCAGCGACGCCACCGTGGACATCACCGCCCCGGTGCGTATCGGTGCCTGGATGACCACGGAACGCGGCCCCTCCTGCCCTATCGCCGTGGCCGCCGCCGCCGCCTGCGACGCCGAAACGGCGCGCGTGAGCTTGCTGTTCTTAGAGACGCCGCACCGTATCGAACTCAGTTGGGATCGCGCCACCGGCGACTGCCACGCCGACTGGGTGACCCCGGCGTTGCTCGGCGCGGGGTTACGCGACCTTGGCTACCCGGACTGACAAAAACTGAAACCGAATCATCCGAACCGATTATCGAAAAGGGGCAGCACATGACGCCGGGGTTCGATGTTGAAAACGTCCTCGCGGAACTGAGCATCGAGGAGAAGGCCGGGCTTACGTCTGGTGCCAACTTCTGGGAACTGAAAGCCGTGGAGCGCCTGGGCGTCCCGCGCATCATCCTCACCGATGGCCCACACGGGCTACGGTTGCAGGCCGGTGACGCCGGCGACCTCACCCAGTCGAAGAATCGCCCCGCCACCTGTTTCCCTACCGCCACTACGCTCGGCTCCACCTGGGACCCGGAACTGGTGCGTCGAGTCGGTATGGCACTGGGGCGCGAGACCCGCGCCGCCGGGGTGAGCGTGATCTTGGGGCCAGGGCTCAACATCAAGCGTCATCCGCTGTGCGGGCGTAACTTCGAGTACATCGCGGAAGACCCGGTGATCTCCGGGCACATCGGCGCGGCGCTGGTGCAGGGCATCCAATCGGAAGGCGTCGGAGCCAGCCCGAAGCACTTCGCCTGCAACTCACAAGAGACAGACCGAATGCGTATATCCGCCGAAGTGGACGAACGCACATTGCGCGAAATCTACTTCCCGGCGTTCGAGTACGTGGTGCGGCAAGCCCAACCATGGACGGTGATGTCGGCGTACAACCGGGTGAACGGCGTCTTTGCCTCCGAGAACCGCTGGCTGCTGGTGGAGGTGCTACGCGACGAGTGGGGTTTCGACGGGCTGGTGGTGTCGGATTGGGGGGCCGTCGGGGAGCGTCCTGTCTCATTGGCCGCAGGTATTGATCTGGAGATGCCCGGCACCCGTGGGGTCTCCGACGCCTACCTGGTGCGCGAGATCGCCGCCGGGCGGGCCGCGGAGGCGGCGCTTAATCAGGCCACCGCGCGCGTGCTACGGCTGATTTCGCGCGGCTTGCCCGCCTTGAATGACCCCGGAGAGCCGAATCATGCGGCTCATCACCGTCTGGCGCGTGAAGTGGCCGCGGCCGGAACGGTGTTGTTACGAAACGAACCAGTCGGTGCCGCCCCGCTGCTGCCGTTGGCTTCGGGTACGAAGGTGGCGGTTATCGGCGAGTTCGCCCGCACCCCGCGCTACCAGGGCGCTGGCTCCTCAATGGTGAACCCCACTCGGCTCGAATCGCTGCTGGACGGGTTGGCCGAACTGGGTGAGACGGTGGCCTTCGCGCCGGGCTATACGCTGGAGCTGGATGATGGTGGCACCAGCGACGAAGTGACGTTACGAGACGAAGCGGTTGCGGCGGCTCGGCAAGCTGAAGTGGCGGTGGTGTTCGTCGGGCTGCCACTGGAGCGCGAGGCCGAAGGGCGCGACCGCGATGACATTTCGCTACCCGCCGCCCAGGTGGCGCTGGTCGAGGCGGTGGCGGCGGCACAGCCCCGTACCGTCGTGGTGGTGGCCGGTGGCTCGGTGGTGGAACTGCCGTGGCGTACCCAGGTTCCCGCCATCATGGAGATGTGGCTGGCGGGACAAGCCGGTGGCCCGGCGCTCGCCGATCTGCTTTACGGGCACCAGGTGCCGGGGGGACGGCTTGCCGAGACCATCCCACTACGCTTGCAGCACACCCCGGCATACGGAAATTTCCCTGGCGAGGGAGGCAAAGTGCGCTACGGCGAGGGCGTGCTGGTGGGTTATCGCTGGTACGACTACCGTGATATTCCGGTGGCGTATCCGTTCGGACACGGGCTAACGTATACCACCTTCGATTACTCAGATGCGGTGGCCACCGTCAGTGGCGATGGGGACAACACCGAGGTGAGCGTCACGGTGAACGTCAGCAACACCGGC
>JAIRRM010000154.1 GCA_031255975.1 Propionibacteriaceae bacterium
AGCACCACTTCGGGGATGCCACCGACCCGTGAGGCGACTACGGCTGTTTCACAAGCCATCGCCTCCAGGTTCACGATGCCCAGCGGTTCGTAGACGCTGGGGCAGGCGAAAACGGTGGCATGGCTCAACACCTGACGTAACCCGGCGCGGGGAGCCATGTCTTGTACCCAGATCACGTCATCGCCGTGCGTGGCGCGCAGCGCGTCGAGCGCGGTCGCGAACTCGGCGGCGATCTGCGGAGTATCGGGGGAACCAGCCAGCAGCACTACCTGGGTGCCGGGGGTGAACTGTTTGGCGGCGCGCAGCAGATGTACCAGCCCCTTTTGCCGGGTTATCCGGCCCACGAACACCACGGACGGACGGTTCACGTCCATGCCAATGGACTTCGGATAATCGGTGCCGTGGTCGGGATAGAACTCGTCCACATCCACTCCGTTGCGCACCACATGTACCTTCTTGGGGTCAACATCGGGGTAGACCCGTAGGATGTCGGCGGCCATGGCACTGCTGACTCCGATGATCGCCGCCGCTCCCTGGTAGGCGGTGCGTTCTGCCCAACTGGACAGTTCATAACCGCCACCTAACTGTTCCCGCTTCCAGGGGCGCAACGGTTCCAGCGAGTGTGCGGTGACCACATGCGGTATCGACTGGTAGATGCCCGCCAGATGCCCTGCGAGGTTGGCGTACCAGGTGTGTGAATGCACCACGTCCATCCGCGCCAGCGCGGCTACCATGGCCAAGTCGGCCCCAAAGACCCGCAAACTGGGGTTGGCCTGTGGTGGGAACGTCTCGGGGTGCGCGGTCGCACCGGCGCGCGGTTCGCCCATACACTGCACGTCCACCTCGGCCAACGCCGCCAGTCGGGACACCAATTGGGCCACATGCACACCGGCACCGCCGTAGATCACCGGGGGATACTCTCGGGTGAGAATCGAGACTCGCATGTGTCGATGTTCTCACATTCGCCTCTCACCGCACCACAATTTCCCGCGTAAACCCCAGCTATCTGCTCGTTTAGGCGGTAGGTTCGTATCATGTCTAACCCACGGGTGCTCTCGATAGTGTTGGCGGGCGGTGAAGGGAAGCGGTTGCTGCCGCTCACCGAAGATCGCGCAAAGCCTGCGGTGCCGTTCGGCGGCACGTACCGGCTGATCGATTTCGTGCTGTCGAATCTCATCAACTCAGGGTTGCGCCGTGTCGCGGTGCTCACCCAGTACAAGTCGCACTCGCTTGACCGTCACATCTCGATGTTTTGGCAGTTGACGCAGATGGTCGGAGACTACGTGGCGTCGGTGCCAGCGCAGCAGCGCCGTGGACCGCACTGGTATCAGGGCAGCGCCGACGCCATATTTCAGTCATTGAACCTGGTGGCGGACGAGAGCCCCGATTACGTGGTGGTTTTCGGTGCCGACAACATCTATCGCATGGACGTGTCCCAGATGCTCGCCGCCCATATCGAGTCCGGGGCGGCGGCGACGGTGGCAGGCATCCGGGTACCGCGCAGTTCCGCGTCATCGCTCGGCATCATCGACGCGGACGGACGCCGTATCAAAGCGTTTCTGGAGAAGCCAGACGATCCGCCGGGGCTGGCGGACAGCCCGGATGAGTCGTTGGCGTCCATGGGTAACTACATCTTCACCCGGAAGGCATTCGAAGAACTGCTACACAAAGACGCATCCGACGCCGAATCGAAGCATGACATGGGTGGTGACATCATTCCGGCGTTTGTGGCGCAGGGCGAGGCGGCGGTGTATGACTTCTGCGAGAACGATGTGCCCGGTGCTACCGAGCGTGACCGCAACTACTGGCGTGACGTGGGCACCATGGCATCGTTTCACGAGGCGCACATGGATCTGGTGTCGGTAGTGCCGGAGTTCAACCTGTACAACGACAGTTGGCCCATCTTCACCCGGCAACAGCAGCTTCCCGGCGCGAAGTTCACCATCGGCGGGAACGCCGAGGATTCCATCGTCACCGCCGGCTGCATCGTGTCTGGTGCCGAGGTGGATCGCTGCGTGTTGAGCCCCGGAGTACGGGTGGAGCCGCGTTCGCGTCTTGATCGCGCCGTGGTGTTCGAGAAGACGTTTATCGGCGAGGATTGCACCATCGTCAACACCATCGTCGACAAGTACTGCCACATCGGCAACGGAACCCAACTGGGCATCGACCAAGCCCATGACGAAGCCCGTGGCTGTGTGGTGGTGGACGGCATCACCGTAGTACCCAAAGGTTCAAGCATCGAGCCCTGAGGCTCTTGGTTCAACCACGGCGTGAACACGCGGGGCTGGCGGTGCGGTGTGCGAATTGGTCGGGTAAGGCGCGAACTATGGGACAATGGATGCCGGTTCTCGCCCACTGGGGCGGGATGAGGCATTAGAAGGCGGTGGCGGCATGGCGCTGAGCGAACCGGGCCGTACCGATCCGACGACCATCCGTAACTTCTCCATCATCGCGCACATCGATCACGGCAAATCGACGTTGGCCGACCGGATGCTGCAACTGACCGGGGTGGTGGACGAGCGGGTGATGCGCGCTCAATACCTGGATCGCATGGACATCGAGCGCGAACGCGGCATCACCATCAAGAGTCAGGCGGTGCGGCTGCCATGGGCCGTCGCCGGCACAGGATATGTGCTCAATATGATCGACACGCCGGGGCATGTCGATTTCACGTACGAGGTTTCGCGCTCGTTGGCCGCCTGTGAAGGTGCGGTGCTGCTGGTGGACGCCGCACAAGGTATTGAGGCGCA
Organism: Propionibacteriaceae bacterium; assembly: GCA_031255975.1. GTDB lineage: Bacteria > Actinomycetota > Actinomycetes > Propionibacteriales > Propionibacteriaceae > WRGV01. Next base: position 2,751 of record JAIRRM010000154.1, read on the forward strand.
GACGTTGGCGAATCTCTACCTCGCGTTGGAAGCCGACCTCACCATCTTGCCGGTGCTGAACAAGATTGACCTGCCGTCTGCCAACCCAGACAAATACGCCGCCGAACTGGCCAATATCATCGGCTGTGATCCGGCCGAGGTGCTGCGGGTGTCCGCCAAAACCGGTGCCGGGGTGCCTGAACTGCTCAACGCCATCGTGGCCCAAGTGCCCGCACCGCAGGGCGAACGGGACGTGGCGGCCCGAGCCCTCATCTTCGACTCGGTGTATGACTCTTATCGCGGGGTGGTGACGTATGTGCGGGTGGTGGATGGTGAACTGAATCACCGCGAGCGCATTCTTATGCTCTCCACCGGAGCCGCACACGAGGTGCTGGAAGTGGGAGTGATCTCGCCGGAACCGGTGAAGGCTGAAGCGCTGTCGGTCGGCGAGGTGGGCTATCTCATCACCGGGGTGAAAGACGTACGGCAGTCTCGGGTGGGAGACACCATAACGAACGCGGTCGGCCCCAGCCGTCGTCCACTCGCTGGTTATCGGCAGCCGAAACCGATGGTGTACGCCGGGCTTTACCCCATCGACGGAGCCGACTTTCCAGAGTTGCGGGAAGCGCTGGAGAAACTGCAACTCAACGATGCCGCGCTGAGTTTTGAGCCGGAAACGTCGTCGGCGCTGGGTTTCGGGTTCCGGGTCGGTTTCCTCGGCCTGCTGCACATGGAGATCGTGCGGGAACGGCTGGAGCGCGAGTTCGGTCTTGATCTCATCTCCACCGCACCCAGTGTGGTGTACCGGGTGGTGATGGAAGATCGGAGCGAATATCTGGTGATGAACCCGTCACAGTTCCCAGATGGCAAGATCGCCGAAGTGTACGAACCGGTGGTGAAGGCCACCGTGTTGCTGCCCAGCGAGTTCATCGGCACCGTGATGGAGTTGTGCCAGCAGCGTCGAGGGGCACAACAGGGCATGGATTACCTGTCAGAGGATCGGGTGGAACTGCGCTATATCCTGCCGCTCGCCGAAATCGTGTACGACTTCTTCGACCAACTGAAATCCCGCACCAAAGGCTACGCCTCGCTCGATTACGACGAGGCGGGGGAGCAGGCGTCTGAGCTTGTCAAAGTGGATATTCTTCTCAACGGCGAGCCGGTGGACGCCTTCAGCGCCATCGTCCACAAAGATCGCGCCTACAACTACGGGGTGCAGGTGGCCACCACATTGCGCAAACTCATTCCGCGCCAACAGTTCGAGGTGCCGGTGCAAGCGGCCATCGGTTCCCGGGTGATCGCGCGCGAGACTATTCGCGCGGTACGCAAGGACGTGCTCGCCAAATGCTATGGCGGCGACATCACCCGGAAGCGCAAACTGCTGGAGAAGCAGAAAGAAGGCAAGAAGCGCATGAAGATGGTGGGTCGCGTCGAAGTGCCGCAAGAGGCGTTTATCGCCGCGCTTTCCAGCGGAGACGCGGAGCAGAAGAAGTAAACCCAGGTTCGGGGTGCCCGGGAACGGCGTGAGGCCGTCTCACTCCGACTGGATGATGCCGAACTGGGTGGGCGGATCGAAGAACCAATACTCGCGCTCTCCCGGCGCTGCCACCGCGTCCGGTACCTGCACGATAAGCGCGCGCGGTACGGCTCCGTCGGCGCTTACGCTCACCAGGCAGTGTCGTACCTCGATGCCGATGCCGCGTTCGATAGATGACTCGTGGTCGGGGCAGTCACGGTCAGAGAGCGCAGATGAGACCCGCCACAGGGTACCTTCCAGACCCGGCATCGCTTCGGCTAACGGAATGGCCTCCGGGTCGCCGCTCACCACCACATAGCTCCATGACAAAAAGAACGGCGTCGCCACCGTGAGATCCACCGTCGGGGCACCGGGCTCCGCGGACACCATCCGTTCGCCTAGCAATCCAGGGGTTCCCTGCCAGACATCGTTGAGCCGCACTCCGACCACGGTGCCATCGTCCAACGCGACGATGGCCCAGGTGCCGACGGCTATGTGAGTGTTGCCGGAGTCGAGGGTGACGTCTTCGGGGAAGTCTGGTGGAAATGGGGCATCAGGTCTGCGGGTGATGTTAGGAGTGTCGCTGGGGACGGTGTCATCCGGGGTGCCGGTACATCCGGTAAACAGCAGCGCGACGGCTGTTGCCATGATGGCTAAGGGTTTTGTTCCGAGCGGCATTTTTGGCACTCGCCCAGCCTACCGCACCCCGTCCGACGCCTATCTGCACATCCCCCAGCCTCCGGTGCTTTCATTTCCCGGTCGGAGTCAGTGTCGTACCTCAGCCGATTCGCATTGTCCTTTCCGGTGTCAGTTGAGGCTGGGTACGCCGGGACACGGCTTCGAGTGATTTACGTGGCGAGCGTGGCCCGCACGGGGAGGGGATGTGGCTGGGTAGGCTGGGGCGGTGACTTCGCTGTATCTCCATGTGCCGTTCTGCGCGGCGCGCTGTGGCTACTGCGACTTCAACACCTATCTACCGGAGCAAGCCGGGGTGGGATATGACGGCTACCTTGCCGCCCTTGATCAAGAACTGGCATTGGCCGCGGCGAGACTCGGTGCCGGGACGACCCTGGAGACGGTGTTCTGCGGCGGCGGCACCCCCACCTTACTGGGAGATGGGTTGGCTAAGGTGCTGGAACTGGTGCGA
>JAIRRM010000174.1 GCA_031255975.1 Propionibacteriaceae bacterium
CGCGCGTGCCGTCGCCGGCCTTCTGGGCGGTCAGCATCGCCCTCGTCCTTTACAACGGTTCCGTGGTCGCCGAACTGGTGCGCGCCGGGGTGGTCAATCTGCCCCGAGGCCAGCATGAGGCATCGGACGCCATCGGGCTCACCAGGGCGCAGTCACTGATCTACATTTTGGTGCCCCAGGCGCTGATGGCGATGCTTCCCGCACTCATCTCACAGCTTGTGGTGGCGTTGAAGGACTCCGCGCTCGGCGTCGCCATCGCCTATTCCGAACTGCTACGCGAGGCACAGGTGCTCGGTACCCCGTACCACACCTTGCAGACCCTCACCGTCGCCGCCACCATCTTCATCATCATCAACTACCTGCTCGGTAAAACCGGCGAGAAGTTGGCCGCCCGCATGAAAGGGCGCACCTCACGCCTTGATGATGATTTCGCCGACGACATCCCGATGAATGTCTCGGCCCTCGCTTCGCAGGCGATGTTGGAACCGGTTGATCGTGACGGTTACAACGAGCAGAACCTGCGCGGCGAACCCGGTTGGCTCGACGACGACATGTTCGAGGCCCCTAGAACGCGACCCTGAGCGGTTCGGGCCACGGATCACCCGAGCCTTTGGCGGGCCTTGTCAGCGGACACGGCGCGTAGCCACCATGGCGGCTACGCTGGGTACATGCACGTGACCGCACAACACAAATACGCCGCGACACCCGAAGAGGTGTACGCGATGCTCACCGATCCCGCCTTCCTCGACTCGCTGTTCGCCGGGGTGGAGGCCGAATCCCACCAGGTGAGCGTGAACGGCTCGCGCACCACGGCGACGGCGACCCTGGTGGCACCGGAACAGGTGCGCCGGTTCACTGGGGCGACAATCACGGCGGCAGTGACGATCGACTGGGGGCAGGCGCGCCCAGACGGCTCCTGGCACGGGCTGATTAGCGTAGATCTGGGCAAACTACCGGCGAAGATGAGCGGCACCGCTACGCTCTCCCCCGCCGCCGACGGCATCACCACGGTGGTTTATGACGCCAACTTCACCATCTCGGTTCCGTTCCTGGGATCGACGCTGGAAAAAACGGCGGCACCGTACGTGATGCGGGTGATCGACGAACAGCAACCGCGAGGGCAGGCTTGGCTCGCGACTCAAGCAAAGTAGGCCTCCAGTTCGGTGACGTCATGCCAGAGCAGGTCGGCCCGCTCCAGCAATACACTCACTTCCGGCAGTTCCCAAGCGGCATCCACGTTCAGCCCCTGGGCGGCTTGGGCGGCTGTATCTAGCAGCGCGGTGGTCTGGGGGTCGTCGTAGTCGGTGAAAAACGCCGTCACCTGGGATTGCGACAGCGCGCCCAACCTGACACCACCGTTGGGCGCTTCGGCCTCCCAATCATCTAAAAGTGGGTCAGCGGGCAGTTCGGCTACCAACACCAACCGTTCACCATACGTCGCTAGCGCATAGATGGAGGCAAGCGTCAAGGCGGCGAACTCGGCCGCCTCGCCGTCTGCGGCGGTGAGGCCGAATGACTCCGCCAGCGCCGCGTTGGCACTGAAAGCGGGCGTGTCCTCCGTAATCGGATGACCCGTTCCCAGCTCGCGCGCAACCACCCGTGACACCGGTACAAACACCAACTGACCCACCGTAAACCCCTTTCACGAGATGCCTCAAAAAGTTTTCCACAGATTTCGGCAGACCCCTTGCGGGCGCTCCGGTGGTTGCACGAACGTATCCGCATGAGTACACGCACCAGAGCACAGTGGTTTTTCGAGACACCGGTGTTGCCGGAGGCGATAACTGACCCGTATGACCCGCCCAGCCACCCGCCGTTACAGCCGATTGACGTGCCGCAGCGGCAGCGGCAGCCCCCCAGCCGTAACGCCGTGGGGATGCTGGAGTGGGTCGCCCGCAACATCGCGGAGACGTTGAGCGGAGCCAGGGCACCAGCGCAGTTGGAACAGTGGCTCGCCCCCGCCATCTGCCGCCGACTGCGCATCGCCGCCCGTAACGGCGGCTGGGGAGACCCCGCGCAGACCAGGGTGAGCGGCATCACCGAACGGAACCACGCCATAGACGGCGTGGCGCATCTGTCCCGGATGGGGCGCACCGTGGCCGCCGCCGTGCATCTGGAAGCAGATCGAGGCCGCTGGCGCTGTACCGGGTTCGACCTGCTGCTACCGGGAGGTTAAGCCGCCCCAGCCCGGCCGTGGCAGTTCTTGAACTTCTTGCCGGAGCCGCAGGGGCAGGGCTGATTACGTCCCACACCCTCGAAGATCGACTTCTCCTCTTTGGCCATGGCACGGGTAGGCGTGGTGCCCGCACTACCCTCTTTGGCTGGGCCGGAGAGCCGCATTCGGGACGCCGCCGGAGCCGCCACCACTTCATCCAGCGCGGTCACCGTCTTGTGGCCCTTGGCCAGTCGAGCCCGCGTGGCGGTGGCCAGATCCTCGGTTATCTCTTCGGCGCTCTTGTTGGTGATGGTGACCGCAGGACGCTGCTGCTCCACGATCTGCGCGTTGAACAGGAAACGCACCACGTCTTCACGGAACGCCGCCTGCATCTCGTCGAACATCATCGCGCCTTCACGCTTGTATTCGACCAACGGGTCACGTTGCGCCATGGCGCGCAGCCCGATACCCTCGCGCAGGTAATCCATCTCGTAGAGATGCTCGCGCCACTTCCGGTCGAGCATGGAAAGCCACACCCGGCGCTCGAACTCCCGCATCCGTTCCTCGCCCAGTTCCGCCGCGCGAGATTCGTACACTTGGTGAGCGTCGGCCACGAAAGCGTCGGCCAGTTCTGCGGCGTCGTTCGCCTCGGCGAAGTCGGCTTCGGCGAGAGTGGTGGGGTAGACGGTACGCACCTGATTCCAGATGGAATCCAAATCCCAATCCTCGGCGTAACCCACCGCCTGAGACATGACGGCGGCACGCACCACGTCGTCAATGTTGTGCTGCAACACTTCAGACACGTCGGCCCCCTCCAGCACTTTGCGCCGGTCGGAGTAGACGGCGAACCGCTGCCGGTTCATCACATCGTCGTACTTCAACACATTTTTACGGGTCTCAAAGTGCTGCGCCTCCACCATCTTCTGTGCGCTCTCAATGGCGTTAGAGACCATCTTGTGCTCAATCGGCACGTCCTCTGGCAGGTTCGTCACCGCCATGAACCGCTCCACGATGTCCGACTTGAACAATCGCATCAGGTCGTCTTGCAACGAAAGGTAGAAGCGTGATTCACCAGGGTCACCTTGACGACCGGAACGACCCCGCAACTGATTGTCGATACGGCGCGATTCGTGGCGCTCGGAGCCCAGCACGTACAACCCACCGGCAGCCACCACCTCGTCATGTTCGGATGCCACCTGGGCCTCCAACTCGCTGAGGGTGGCGGGCCAGGCCGCCTCGTACTCGTCCGGCGTTTCCACCGGGTCGAGACCAGCCTCGCGTAGCCGTACGTCTGCCAAAAACTCGGCGTTTCCACCCAACATGATGTCGGTGCCACGACCGGCCATGTTGGTGGCCACCGTGACCGCCCCTTTGCGCCCGGCGAGCGCCACCACTGAGGCCTCACGCTCATGCTGCTTGGCGTTCAACACGTTGTGCGGCACACCGGCGAGCTTCAGCCTGCGGCTCAACAGTTCGGATTTGGCGACGGACGCGGTACCGAGCAGCACCGGCTGGCCCGCTTCGTAACGCTCCTTCACGTCGGCCACGATGGCGTCGAACTTGGCCTGCTCGGTGCGATAGATGAGGTCGGGCTGATCTTTGCGGATCATCGGCATGTTGGTGGGAATCACCACCACCCCTAGGCCGTAGATCTTTTGGAGTTCGTCTTCTTCGGTCTTCGCCGTGCCTGTCATGCCCGCCAGTTTGGTGTACATCCGGAAGTAGTTCTGCAACGTGATGGTGGCGAGCGTTTGATACTCGTCCTTGATCTCGACGCCCTCTTTGGCTTCCAACGCCTGATGCAACCCCTCGTTGAAGCGGCGGCCGATCAGGGTACGGCCGGTGTGCTCGTCCACGATCAGCACCTCGCCGTCGAGGATCACGTAGTCACGATCGCGGTGATACAACTCTTTGGCCCGGATGGCGTTGTTTAGGAACCCGATAAGCGGAGTGTTGGCGCTCTCGTACAGATTCTCGATGCCGAGACGGTCTTCGACTACCCCGATGCCGTGATCGAGCACGGCGATGGTGCGTTTCTTCTCATCCACCTCGTAGTCGGTGTCCTTGCGCAGCCTTTCGGCGAGCGAGGCGAAAACCGGATACCACGACTTGTTCTCCTCGGCGGGGCCGGAGATGATGAGCGGGGTACGAGCCTCGTCGATGAGGATGGAGTCCACCTCGTCCACGATGGCGTAATGGTGGCCGCGCTGCACGCAGTCTTCGAGACGCACCGCCATGTTGTCGCGTAGGTAGTCGAAACCGAACTCGTTGTTGGTGCC
>JAIRRM010000186.1 GCA_031255975.1 Propionibacteriaceae bacterium
ATCTGGCTGGGAGGCTCGCGCAAAAGCCGCTGAATGTGAGTGGCACCAATGTAGCGACCGGACGGGGTGTCGAGCGGCGGGCGGCAGATGAACACCATGGAAGCCAGCGCCGGGGTGACCTCCTCTTGGCGCAGCATCGCCAACGCCTCGGCGACGGTGCCGTCGGGGCCGATGATGACCGGCTCCGGGGTCATCATGCCGCCGGCGGTGAGTTCGCCGTAGCTGAGCAGGGTACGTACGTCAGCCGCTTCCCCCGGCTCCATGCGAGTGAGCAGATCTTCGGCGAGCGCGTCGGGCAGGTCGGAGATGAGGTCGGCGGCGTCGTCCGGGTCCATGGTTTCCAGCACGTCGGCGGCGCGCTCCGGCTCCAGCGCCCCGATGAGATCCACCTGCTCATCTTCGGGTAGCTCCTGCACCGCGTCGGCCAGTTGCTCGTCATCTAGCGCGGTGGCCACCTCGATACGGCGCTCTGGCTCCATGTCGTGCAGTTCGCGGGCCACATCGGCGGGTTTCATGTCGGCCAGTTCGGCGACGGTGATGGCGGTGCCCTGCTCGGCTCCGGCCAAATGCGGGGCTACCTTATCCCAGGGCAACGTGCGCACATGACGCTTCGACCCTAGGCCCAGGAAGCCACCAGAACTACGTTGCAGCGCGAACTCGGCCAGCCGCCACACCCGATTGGCGCTCTCGCTCATCGCCACATCGAACACGATTTCGGGCGCATCACCCACGGCGTCCAGGATCAGATCGAACAGGTCGCCGATCACCAGCGTCTCGGAAGGGCGACGGGTGAAGGTGCGGGTGTCGATTACGCCGCGGATCGCCACCTGACCCGGGTCGATGGCGTGTACCCGATCCATGGGGTGAAAGATGCGTTTCCGACCGAAAGCGTCGATGACCAGCCCTTTCACCACGGGGGGCAGGCCGATACGGGGGCTTTGCACCACCACATCACGCACTGTGCCCACCGAATCGCCGGTGGCGTCAAGCACCGGCAACCCCTGGAGCCGGGAGATGTAGACGGTGCTGCTGGTGCGGGCCACGCAGGTAGCCTATCCCGGTTCCGCTTTTGTCGCTAGACGTGGCATTTCACCAGGCCCGGCGTGAAGCGGAAGGAATCCGCATCTCCGGGGGTATACCCTCGCCTGAGAGCACATCACGGGCACGAGCGGCATGTTGGATGTCTCCCATCACCTCAAAGCGGGTGGCGACGACGGTTTGCACCGAGGTGAAATCGCGCTCGCCGCGGGTGGCGGCGTAATTGATAACATTTGCCAGCGTGCCGTACACCAGCCCGGTGCCCACTCCGAGTCCAAACAAGGGCAGTAACGACTTGCCGGGCAACAACAGCCAGAACAGCACCGCCAGCATCAGGCCCCACAACACTCCGGAGAGCGCGCCCGAGATCACCACCCGGCCCCAACTCAGCTTGCCGGTGACCCGTTCCACGCTGCGTAGCCCCGCTCCCACGATGGTCAACGTCTCCACCGGAAAACCGGCATTGGCTAGGTAATCGACGGCACGCCGCGCATCCCCGTAGTTGTCGTACGAGGCGATGGCGCGCAGTGCGGTGATGTCCGGCACACATCTACCTTGCCACAATCCCCTCCGTTACACCTAGTGGATGCGCTGGCAGCGAATTGTATGGCGCTCCTCGCCGGATCTGAAGCGCCAACCCATGGCGCTGCGTGTGTCCCGGTTTTGGCGGCGGCCCAAGGTAGCCTGGAGGCATGGTGAAACGTAGCGATGGAAGATCCGCTGACCAACTACGCGAGGTGAGATTCAACCGTGGTTGGCTGGATTACGCCGAGGGGTCGTGCCTGGTGGAGTTTGGGCGCACTCGGGTGCTGGTCGCCGCTTCCGTCGAAGTGGGCGTGCCACGCTGGCGCAAGGGCTCGGGGCTGGGCTGGGTGAGTGGCGAATACGAGATGCTACCGCGCGCCACCAACACCCGTAACGACCGCGAGAGCCGTAGGGGCAAGGTGGGCGGTCGTACCCACGAGATCAGCCGTCTGGTGGGGCGTGCTTTGCGCGCCGTCGTCAACTATCAGGCATTGGGCGAGAACACCATCCAACTCGACTGCGACGTGTTGCAGGCCGATGGCGGTACCCGCACCGCATCCATCACCGGAGCGTATATCGCGCTGTACGACGCGGTGGCCTGGCTGCGTGAGCGTGGGGCGTTGGCGGGGGAGCCGCTTATCGATTCGGTCGCGGCCATCTCGGCAGGCATCGTTAAAGGGGAGCCGATGCTCGACCTCGCATACTACGAGGATTCCACCGCAGACGTAGACATGAACATCGTCTGCACCGGAACGGGCAAACTGATCGAGGTGCAAGGCACCGCCGAAGGCGAGCCGTTCGACCGCGCGCTGCTGAACCAACTGCTTGATCTTGGCCAGGCCGGGTGTGCGGAGTTGACCAGGTTGCAGCGCGAGGTGTTGGGGCTGTGAGCGGGGTTGAGGAGAATACGCCGGGAGGCGGCATGACGCGGCAGGTGTACCTGGCGACGAACAACGCCAAGAAACTACGGGAGTTGGCGCGTATCGTCGCCGAAGCCGGGTTGACAGGGGTACAGGTGCTGTCGCCCGCCGAGGTGCCCGCGTACCCTGAACCAGCCGAGACGGAGTGGACGTTCGAGGGAAACGCGCTCATCAAGGCCCGCGCCGGGGCGGCGGCCACCGGAATGGTCACCTTAGCCGATGACTCCGGGCTCTGTGTCGACGCGCTGGGCGGTATGCCTGGGGTGCGTTCGTCACGCTGGGCGGGGCCGGAATGCGATGACAGCGCCAACTTGGAGCTGGTGCTACGTCAGATCGACGACGTGGCACCGCCGCGCCGTACGGCCAGTTTCGTGTCGGTGATGGCACTGGCGACACCCGACGGATTCGAGGCGGTGTTCAGAGGCGAGATGCCGGGGGTAGTGGTGGATGCACCGCGCGGTGACAACGGCTTCGGCTACGACCCCATCTTTATGGCAGCCGACCAGCCGACACCGTCGGATGCGTCGCTCGGGGCATGTCGGCGTACCAACGCTGAACTCAGCGCAGCCGAAAAAGACGCCATCTCGCATCGCGGCAAGGCGATTCGGGCGCTGCTGCCGACGTTGGCCAAAGCGTTGGGAATGGAACTGCCAGGAGACACCCAATGAAGCAGTATTTAGAGCTGCTGCGCCAGGTACAGGCCAGCGGCGTGCCTAAATCAGATCGCACCGGCACCGGCACCACCAGTATGTTCGGCTATCAGATGCGTTTCGATCTGACGGCGGGTTTCCCGCTGCTCACCACCAAGAAGGTACACACCCGCAGCGTGTTCGGCGAACTGCTGTGGTTCCTGCGCGGTGACACCAACATCGCCTGGCTGCACGATAATCGCATCACCATCTGGGACGAATGGGCGGATGAAAACGGCGACCTCGGCCCGGTTTACGGCTATCAGTGGCGCTCCTGGCCCACACCAGACGGGCATCATGTCGATCAGATCAAAGGTGTCATCGAATCGCTCACTTCCAACCCGGACTCCAGACGTCACATCGTCTGCGCCTGGAACCCCGGCATGGTGGATCAGATGGCGCTGCCGCCCTGCCATGCCATGTTCCAGTTTTACGTCGCACCGGGGGCCGAGCCGGGGGAGCCGGGCACACTGTCCTGCCAGCTTTACCAGCGCTCCGCCGATCTGTTCCTCGGGGTGCCGTTCAACATCGCGTCGTACGCGCTGCTCACGCACATGGTGGCACAAGTCACCGGGCTGAAGGTGGGCGAGTTCGTACATACCCTCGGAGATGTGCACATCTACGATAACCATCGTGACCAGGTGGCAACACAGTTGAGCCGCGAGCCGCGCCCACTGCCCCAGTTGCGCTTGAACCCGGCGGTGAGCGAGATCGACAGGTTCGAGTTGGCAGACATCGAAGTGACAGGTTACGACCCGTGGCCTGCCATCAAGGCTCCAATAGCGGTGTAGGACACCAAATGAGAGGCGACGAACGCGAACTACGAGATAGGTGATGGCAGCTAATGACGGGGGTCAGGTTTATCGGCATTGCCGCGGTGGCGGATAACGGCGTCATCGGGGTGGATGGCGCTATGCCCTGGCATATCCCGGAAGATTTTGCGTACTTCAGACAGACGACCATGGGCGGCATCCTGGTGATGGGGCGACGCACTTTTGAATCCATCGGTCGACCGTTGCCAGGGCGTATCAACATCGTCGTCTCCGGTGAGCCGCGTCCCGATGGGTTTACAGAAACTGACTATCCGGATCTGTTCTGGGAGCCAAGCCTGCTACGGGCACTGGCGGTTGGTCAGGTGTTGGGCGAGGCCATGAGCGTGGATGTGTTCGTCATCGGCGGTGGCGCGGTGTTTCGAGCCACTTGGTCCCTGCTCACCGACCTGTACCTCACCGAGGTGACGGCAACACCGGAAGGTGACACTTTCTTCCCTGAGATTGACCCGGTGGAATGGCGGGAATCGTGGCGGGAGCCGCATGACGGGTTCGCGTTCGTACGCTACGAACGGTGCGAACCGGTGAATGAGGCCAGCGCCGCCCCAGACCTGAACGTCGTCGCGCCAGAGGAGTGAACGATGCGTACCGAAGCGTCGATCCTGCATCTCGACCTGGACGCTTTCTTCGCGGCGGTTGAACAGCGCGATAAGCCGTCTTTACGTGGCAAGCCGGTGATCGTCGGGGGTATCGGTGGCCGTGGGGTGGTGTCCACCGCCAGCTATGAGGCACGGGTATTCGGGGTGCATTCGGCGATGCGCATGGTTGACGCCCGCGCCCGGGCTCCCCACGCGGCGGTACTGTCAGGGCGGTTCCAGGCGTATCGGCAATCCAGCCGCATCGTGATGCGGTTGCTCGGAGAACTGTCGCCGCTGGTGGAACCACTTAGCTCGGATGAGGCGTATGTCGATCTCGCCGCAGGAGGCATCGACTGCTCCAGCACCACCGCGGTCGAGAAGTTGGTAAGCGAACTGCGGGCAGAGCTGGGTAGACGCACCGAAGGACTAACCGCCTCCGTTGGCGTGGCTACGTCCAAAACCATCGCCAAAGTGGCCTCGGAAACGGCGAAGCCCAACGGGCAACTGGTGGTGGCTCCCGGTGGCGAACTGAAGCTGATAAGCCCGCTGCCGGTGCGCACCCTGCCCGGTATCGGCCCCGCCACCTACGCGCGGCTGGCGCTACTGGGAGTGCGCACCGTCGCCGAGTTACAGGTTGCTCGTCCCGATGAACTGGAGCACGAGTTGGGGCCGCACGCCGCCGACTGGCTGAAGCGGGTGGCTTTCGCGCGGGATGATCGTCCGGTCGAGGCATACCATGAAGCGAAATCCATCTCCATGGAAGACACTTTCGCCAGCGACATCACCGACCGCGCGGAACTGGCTCGTATCATCGCGTCGGACGCGGTGGTGGTGGCACGGCAATTGGCCAAGCACAAGATGTTCGCTCGTACTGTCACCATCAAGGTACGGCTACCGGATTTCACCACCTACACCAGATCGCGCACCCTGTCGGGAGCTACCGACCGCGCGGAACGCATCGCTCGCGTCGCGCAGGAATTATTAGACGGCGTCGAAACGCCGCATGGGGTACGGCTATTGGGGGTAGGCACGGCCAACTTCACACAAGCGGCGCAGGAGGAACTGTTCGACGAGGACGCCGGGCGCATCACCGAGGAGATACGGCAAGCCGCGCCCGCATCGCGTAGTGCCCGTCGTCTCCACACAACCTGGCGGCCTGGCGATGATGTGACACACGATCAGTTGGGACGTGGCTGGGTGTGGGGTTCCGGCGACACCGTGGTGACGGTGCGTTTCGAGAGCCGTCTCAGTGGGGTGGGGCCGGTACGCTCTTTTGCGGTGGATGATCCGGAACTGCACCGCGCCGACTTGTTGCCGATGGAGTGGGATGTGGCTGATGACGACGGCGCGGAGAGCGATATTTTCCCCGAGAAGAATGGTTCGGAATAGGGCAACTGAGGAAGTCTGGCCTAGACTTTTCCCCGAGCCGGAGTGGTGGAATAGGTAGACACCCAGGTTTTAGGTACCTGTGCCGCAAGGCGTGAGAGTTCGAGTCTCTTCTCCGGCACAACAAAATACGTAGTCACAGCGGAAATACTCAGTCTCTTGACACGTTGCATGACCTCTACGTGACCTATAGACGGGCGCCCCTCCATGCACTGCGGTGTGCAGAGGGGCGCTTTCGTCGTTTTCGGGGTTTACGCCGTGACGAGTTGGTGGGCACGTTGAGTGGAGACTCCGAGTGCTTCGCCAATGTCCTTCAATCCCCAGCCTTGTGCGCGCAACATACTGGCCGCTTCGCGTGATTTGATCGACGCCGAGTGTTTCAGCTCGTCAGACTGACGGAACATCGTTCGGGCATCTGCCATGGCTTTTTCGGCCTGCTCTGGGAGCTTGACGGACATGACTGCCTCGACGGTCTCGATTGGTACATTCCACACCGTGGCAGCGAGGCTTGCGGCCATCGTCTCCACCTCGCCCAAGTTGCGTGCCTGTGTGTAGTGTCCGACCTCGGGCACATACACTAGCCAGAACTTTCCGTCTCGACTGGCCTCTGCGGTGATTTTCTTCACTTCCGCCACCATCCTTTCCCCAGTACCTCTTCGGCTTCCCTGTAGAGCATCTCGGCGTATCTATCTCCTACTTCGCCCGCTTTGCGAACGATAGGGAACTCTTTCCCGCCAACCGTGTAGATGGTGTGGTCTCCGCCCTCGCGCACGAACCCGAATGTGACACCAGCTTTCTTTGCCGCCTTCTCGATTCTCTTTAGAATGTCTCGCCTCGTTGTCATACTAGTATTCTAGTCCAGACTTTACAAATCTATCAATCCAAGACTAGAAAGTATTGTGATGCTGTGGTTAGACAGACATGCAGGTCAAGCTGAGCTAGACATTACGGTGATGGGGCTAAATCCGAGTCCACCGCCTCCCGTAATCAGCCTCGCGCTGCCAGGCCTCAATGGTATCTACGGGCTGCCCCGCGGAGTTGTTTCGTGTGCAGGTAGATGTCCTCAATATCGTTGAGCCCGGCAGTTAGGCCGCACTAGCCTCGGCTTTCGCTTCTCGCAGCAACCGTAGCCTAACTGAATCCCCCACCTCCAACATGCCAGCAACCTTCGATCACAGCAGTTTCCGGGTGCGGCGTTCGCTTTTGGTCACGAAATTGTCACGCCCAATTTGGCAGCCAGCCGCTCCACATGGCCGGTGGCGCGTACGTTGTACCGGGCCTGCTCAATGGTGCCCACGCCAGAGGCGTCCACGTTCACCAGAAAAGTGGAGCGGACGAGGCCCTCTATGCGTTTGCCGTATAGCGTTTTTTCGCCCCAGGCACCGTAGGCCGCGATCACTTCGCGCCCAGGGTCGGAGAGCAGGGTTACGGTGAGGTCTTCGGTGGAGCGGAAGCGCGCCAACTTTTCTGGAGTATCGGGCGAAATGCCGATCACATCGTATCCAGCGGCACGGAAGTCGGCGAGATGAGCGGTGAAATCTACCGCCTCCAGGGTGCATCCGGGGGTCAGGGCCGCAGGGTAAAAATAGACGATCACCTTGCCAGCGGCGTATTGCGCGAGGCTGACGGTGTTTCCGTCGGCATCTGGGAGCGAGAAAGCGGGGGCGGTGCTACCGGGTTCTAGTTGTGCCATGGGTTCAGAGTACGCTGTTTCGTAATAGGCTGGTGTCATAAGTCATGGCTAGGTTCCGACTAACGACCAGGAGGCCTCATGGGTGAGCGCAGTCCCGAACAGATCAAAGCCGAGATTGTGGCTGCCCGCGAGCGGTTAGCGCAAGGAGTACAGGGGTTGGTGTCCGAAGTGCATCCAGCCGCCATCAGGGCCACCGCAGTCGATGCGGTAAAGGCCGGGGTTGACGCGCAGGTTGCCAAGGTCAAGGCGCTGGTGGTTGACAGCGCGGGTATTCGCTGGGATCGCATCGGCACCGCCGTAATCGTAGCGGTGGGGGCGCTGGGTATCTGCGGTGTGCTGAAGGGGATGGGGCGTTTGCTACGTCGCTACTGACGCGGCGGCGATTTTCACCCTGGCGCAACGCGCGCTAGAGTATTTCACGCCTACGCACCACTAGCTCAACTGGCAGAGCAGTTGACTCTT
>JAIRRM010000187.1 GCA_031255975.1 Propionibacteriaceae bacterium
ATTCGTCTGCGAGCCGCACCCGCCCGGCATCCGGGCTGACGACGGTCATATCATCGGTGCCGTACTTCGCCTCAACGTAGTCGGCAAGCACCGGCAGGCCGGAAAGATGGTCAAGTGGACCGTCGAAGAAGCCCTGAATCTGGCTGGCATGTAGGTCAACCGAGATGATGCGGTCGGCCCCGGCGGTACGGAACAGATCGGCGACGAGTCGGGCGCTGATGGGTTCACGGCCCAGATGCTTTTTGTCCTGGCGGCCATACGGGTAGAACGGCACCACCACGGTGATGCGGCGCGCCGAAGCCCGCTTCAGCGCATCCACCATGATGAGCAGTTCCATCACCCACTCGTTTACCGGCGCGGGCGCGCTTTGGATCACGAAGGCGTCACAGCCGCGCACCGATTCCTCGTAGCGTACGTACACCTCAGAGTTGGCGTATGAAATGAGGCGCGACGGGGTGAGATTGATGCCGAGCAGATCGGCCACCTCGGTGGCCAACTCTGGGTGCGCCCGCCCCGAGAAGACCATCATTTGCTTTACTTCGGGCGACTTCTCGACGCAAGACACGCGGCACTCCCCACTGGGTTCGATCGGAACAGACACCATCGTACTCGCTCAGCGAAGGAGCGGCTGGTTTGCGCCATCTCCGCCTCCGGCGGTCGAACTCAGCGCGGCGACGCGGGCGACACTCGGGCACCAGGCTCCACCGTGTCGCCCGGTTTGAGTTCCACGAAGGGGCCGACGCGCGCGCCGTCGCCGATTTCAGCGAGTTCCGCGTGTACCCGCACCACCCGGGCACCCTCGCCCACTTCGCAACTTTTCAAAGTGGTGTACGGGCCGATCACCGCATCGGCGGCGATCGACGTGGCCCCGTGTAGTTCCACACCGGGCAGCAAAGTCACGTCGGGGGCGATGTCCACGTCGGCGTCGATCCAGGTGCTCGACGGATCGATCACGCTCACCCCGGCACGCATCCAACCCTCAACCATACGACGGTTGTACTCCGCGGTGAGCCGGGCCAACTGCACCCGGTCGTTGACCCCTTCGCTCTGCCAGACATCGGGGTTGAGGTACGCGGCGACGAAACCGCCGTCAGCCGCCGCCAGTTCGATTACGTCGGTGAGGTAAAGCTGCTGCTGGACGTTGTCGGCGGTGAGCCGGGCCAGCCCCGAACGCAGCACCTCGGCGTCGAACACAAACACTCCGGAGTTGATCTCGTCGATGGCCAACTCCGCTTCGGTGGCGTCACGGTGCTCCACGATGCGCACCACCCGGTCACCCTCACGTACGATGCGCCCGTAGCCGGTGGGGTCGTCGCTGACGGCGGTCATCACGGTGACGGCGGCACCAGCGCCGCGATGCTTGGCCACCATGTCGAGCAGCGTGTCTCCTTGCAGCAGTGGCACGTCGCCCATGGTGACCACCACGTCTCCCGTCACCGGGTTTTCCGCGTCCAAAGCGGCAAGCGCCACCCGTACCGCGTCACCGGTGCCGCGTAACTCCTCCTGTACCGCAGTGATCGCATACGGCGCGACAGTACCGAGCTTGGCGACTACATCGTCGCGTTGATGCCCGACCACCACCACCAACCGCTCCGGGCGCAACGGCTCCACCGCGTCGATCGCGTGTGCCAGCAGCGTACGGCCCGCGATGGTGTGCAGCAGCTTGGATTGTTTCGATTTCATCCGGGTGCCCTCGCCCGCCGCCAGCACAATGACCGTTGGGTTGCTCATGGATCGAGTCTACTGGGCACCTCGGCGACCCCGCCACGCCCGACGGATGCCGCGTGGTTCCCCGGGCAGGAGTCGAACCTGCTTCGCTTATCCAGATTCAAAGTCTGGCGGGCCCTACCGAAAGACCAACCGGGGAATGCGACCTCCAGCTTACTAACACCTGTACATAAATGCGACAATGGGCGCATGAGTCCAGCACCTGATCCCGGCAAGGCCAGGGTACGTATGACCAGTCAGCAGCGCCGGGAACAGTTGATCGCGGTGGCGCGGACATTGTTTGCCGAACGCGGCATGGAGGGTACGTCCATTGAAGACATAGCGCAGGCCGCCGCCGTCAGCAAACCGGTGATTTACGGACACTTCGGCGACAAGGGCGGCTTGTACGCGGTGGTGGTCGACCGCGAAACGAGTCGGTTGGACGCCGCCATCCAGGGCGCTATCCACACCCCAAATGCCCACTACCGCGAGGTGATCGAACGCGGAGCCTTCGCGCTGCTGGATTACATCGACGAGTTCCCCGAGGGGTTCCGTATCATCAGCCGCGACCCCATCAACCGAGACCCAACCAGCGCCGATCCGGGCGAGACCTCGTTCTCGTCCATCCTCAACGACATCGCCAGCAGTGTCGAAGACATGCTGCTACCCGAGTTCGAGTGGCGCGGTTTTGAGCCCAGTCTGGCCGGGCCGTTGTCGCAGGCGCTCGTCGGGCTGGTCGCCATGGCCGGGCAGTATTGGCTGGAGACCAGGGAACCGGCCAAGGAGGAACTGGTACGTCAGCTCGTCAACCTGGCATGGAACGGCTTGGCGAACCTGGAGACCGATCCGCAACTCATCACCAAACCGGCACATGCGGTAAATGGGGAACGGGAACTGGTGCTGCCACGCGCGTAACGCGACATGATCCGCTCAGGCGGCGGATGAGTGGGCGCTAATCAGATGCGCGCCCCGGGCCGGGGCGGTCACCCCAACGGCGGCACGTACTCGCGGCAAAACGCGCAACTCACCCACCAGATCCGCTAAGGCGCGGGGATTTTCGACGAGAAACGCGCAAGTGGGGCCGGAACCGGAAACCAATCCCCCCAGCACACCTGGATAGGAACGCCCGTAGGCCAGCGTGTCCGCAAGAGCCGGGCAGAGATCCAGTGCGGCTGGTTCCAAATCGTTGGACAACATCTTGCCAAGGGTTTTGGCATCACCGGCGATGAGCGCCGCGAGCA
Organism: Propionibacteriaceae bacterium; assembly: GCA_031255975.1. GTDB lineage: Bacteria > Actinomycetota > Actinomycetes > Propionibacteriales > Propionibacteriaceae > WRGV01. Next base: position 2,949 of record JAIRRM010000187.1, read on the forward strand.
GTTCGTGGGGCACGTCCGCGGGACGTTTCGGAGCCGCCGCCCCGTTCAACTCGTCGAAGCGCTGAAATACCGCCGGGGTGGACAGACCGGTCTCGGCGAACGCCAACGCCCAGTAGTAGGTACCCCGGCACATCAACGGCACCATGTCGGTGCCCCGACCGTGAGCGATCACCGTACCGCCGTTGAGCGAGAACGGCACGTCAGAGCCAAGCTCGGCGGCAAGCAGTTGCAGCTCATTGGGGCTGAGTTCGAGCCCCCACAGTTCGGAACAGGCCACCAGCGTGCCCGCCGCGTCGGCGGAACCCCCCGCCATGCCACCCGCCACCGGAATCTGTTTGTCTATCTCGATGCTGGCACCGTATGACGGTAGCCCGTATCGGCTTCGTAGCAGTCGGGCCGCCTGCGCCCCCAGATCGGTGCCGTCCGTGGGCACCAAATGCGCCTGCGCGCCACGCACCAGCACACTTATCACCCCACCCAGCACCGGCATGGCGGTGATCTCGTCGTAGAGCCCGACCGCCTGGAACACCGTCAGCAGCGGGTGGTAACCATCGTCGGCTCGCTGCCCAACATTCAGTGTCAGGTTGATCTTCGCCGGCACCCGCACCTTCACGCGATTCGGCCCAAGTGGAGTGAGATCGTTCCAAGGGAACTCGGGACTCATACCACTACGGTACGCGCTTCCACCCCTAACCTTCTTCCTTCCCCTGCCGCCCAACGCCCCCTTCCTCACCTCCGGCGGCATCGGTTTCGGGCCGTGACGCGGGGAGCGATCAACTGGAGGCCGACGCCAGGCGTGCGAAATCGGCGATGTTCAGCGTCTCGCCGCGGGCGGTCGGGTCGATGCCCGCCTGTCGCAGCGCCGCCTCGGCGGCGGCACTGGAACCGTAGTAGCCGGCCAGGGCCCCGCGCAGCATCTTGCGGCGTTGCGCGAAGGCGGCGTCTATCACCGCGAACACCTGTTCGCGGCTCGCTGGGGTCTCAGGCGGCGCGGTGCGTTCGATGGCCACCAGCCCGGACGCTACATTCGGCACCGGCCAGAATACGTTCGCCGGTACGGTGCCCACCCGTCGCCCAACCGCATACCACGCCAGCTTCGCACTGGGAACTCCATACGCCTTGGAGTTTGGTTCGGCCACCAGCCGGTCGGCCACCTCTAGCTGCACCATCACCAGAGCGGATGCGATCATCGGGAATGTAGCCAGCACATGCAGCAACACCGGCACCGAAATGTTGTAGGGCAGATTCGCCACCAGTTTCGTCGGCTGCCGCCCCGGGAGTTCGCTCACCTCCAGGGCGTCCGCGGTGATGACGGCGAGTCGCTCCATAGCCTCGGGGAGCAGTCGCGCCACCGTACGAGGCAGTAGTTCTGCCAGCGCCGGTTCGATCTCGACGGCGCTCACATCCGCCCCGGCCTCCAGCAACCCCAGCGTGAGCGAACCCAACCCCGGCCCGATCTCCAGCAGCGCATCGCCGGACCGCACCCCCGCCAGGGCGACGATACGGCGCACCGTGTTGGCGTCGTGCACGAAGTTCTGCCCGCGTTGCTTGCTGGGCCGCAACCCGATCTCGGCGGCGAGTTCACGGATAGTACGCGGGTCGAGCAGCGTCATCGGTGCCCCCACGTCCCGCCGTAAGCAGCCTCGGCGTTATCGCTGAGTATGCCGCAGAGTTCCGCCACGTCCATGCCCAATTCGCTCGCCATAAAACGTAGCGTGTGCGGAATCAGGTACGGCGCGTTACGTCTGCCCCGCTCTGGCATCGGAGTGAGGTACGGGGCATCCGTCTCGATGAGGATGCGCTCACGCGGCGTGGCCGCAAGTACGTCGCGTAGGTATTGATTTGCTTTATAGGTGATGACCCCCGGAAAGGAGAGCCAAGCCCCGCGCGCCAGGCATTCGCGCGCAAACGCCACGTCTGCGCTGAAACAGTGCATCACCACGCGCTCTGGCACCCCGGCGGCATCCAGCGCCTTGAGGATGTCGGCGTGGGCATCACGGTCATGCACGGCGAGCGTGAGCCCCCGTTCGTTGGCGATACGGATGTGCGCCGCGAACGAACGCCACTGTCGAGTTTGAGCCTCTTGGTCACGAGTACGGAAGTAGTCCAGGCCAGTTTCACCGATGCCCCGCACATACGGCGTCTCTGTAGCCAGCGCGTCGATCTCCTCCAACGCCAGTTCCAGTTCGGCATCGCTCATCCGGCCCGCGTCATTAGGGTGAACGG
>JAIRRM010000053.1 GCA_031255975.1 Propionibacteriaceae bacterium
GAGCCTCCCAGCCAGATGGCGTCAAAACTGATGGACGATGACCTGCACCCACTCCCGCCGGACGCCGACGTGCATACCGTCTCGCGCTACTTTGCCACGTACAATCTGGTGGTTGCCCCGGTGGTGAACAGCGCCGGTCAATTGCTCGGCGCGGTTACTGTGGATGACGTGGTGGATCACATCCTCCCCCACGATTGGCGTGGCATCCAGTTAGACGGCGACGCGCCAACGGCGGGCCGCGGCGACGAACCCCCGTCTCAATGACGAACGATGAATGAAGGAACGCGACACATGAAGGCAGGTGACAGATGGCCGAGACCAAACTCAATGCTGACGAGCGGCTGGACACTCCCGGTCGCCTGCGAGGATGGCGCTTTGGCGGCGTAGACGGCGACGCCTTCGGTCGCTTCTCCGAGTGGGTGGCCCGGGTGATGGGCAGCCCGGCGTTCATAATCTGGATGACGGTGTTCATCATCGTCTGGATCGTGCTCAACTCCACCATTTTCGACCTCGACCCGGCCCCCAGCTTCATCATGTTGACGTTGCTGCTCAGCGTGGAAGCGGCGTACTCCGCCCCGTTGATTTTGCTGGCACAGTCACGCCAGGAGCAGCGTGACCGGGCGGCACTGGCAGAGGATCGCCGTGTGGCCGCGCAGTCACGCGCCGACACCGACTATCTGGCCCGCGAAATCGCTGCCCTCAGGCAGTCGGTAGGCGAAGTGGCCACCCGTGATTTCGTGCGAAGCGAGGTGCGTGATGTGATACGCGTCGAACTGCGCGAGCAGTTGCGGGAGTTGCTGAGCGAGTTGGATCGCCGCTTAGAACCCGAGGATGACGCGGCTTCCACGAAACCATAGCGGCGGTGGTCGGCCCAGCTAGCCGCACGGCGTAAGAAGTCACCGCCCAACCTTGATAACGTTGTACGGTGAGCCGAGTCGCCGATGCCCTGCGTGAGGAAGTGATGGCCGCTTTAGCGACCGTCGAAGACCCCGAGATACGTCGTCCCATCACCGACCTGGACATGGTGGACGAGGTGAGCGTAAGCGAAACCGGCAAAGTGTTTGTACGTATTTTGCTCACCGTGGCCGGATGCCCGTTACGCGACGTATTGGAGCAGCGTATCGGCGACGTGGTGGCGGCCATCAAAGGGGTGTCCGAGTTGCGGGTGGAGATCGGTGCCATGAGCGGGGAACAACGTAGCGCGTTGATGACCCGGCTGCGTGGCGTGGCGCAGGCGGCCAATCCGTTCGCGCAATCCGACTGCGACACCACGGTGCTGGCCATCGCCTCCGGTAAAGGTGGCGTCGGTAAATCATCCCTGACGGTGAATCTGGCGGTAGCGCTGGCGGAACTGGGCTACCGGGTCGGGTTGCTGGACGCCGACATTTACGGCCACTCGGTACCTGACATGTTGGCCATCGGCGACCAGCGGCCGAACGTGGTGGAAGATGTGATCATGCCGGTGCCCGCGTACGGCATGGCAGTGATGAGTATTGGCATGATGAAAGAATCCCGCGACCAGGTGATCGCCTGGCGCGGCCCGATGCTTGACCGGGCGCTACAGCAGTTCCTGTCGGATGTCTACTGGGGCGAACTCGATTTTCTGCTGGTCGATCTGCCGCCCGGTACCGGAGATGTGGCGATGAGCGTTGCCAATCTGCTACCCAGCGCTCGGGTAATCGTGGTCACCACCCCTCAGGTGGCAGCCGCCGAGGTGGCGGAACGCGCCGGGACGATGGCCTACCTGTTGAAACAAGATGTGATGGGTGTCGTTGAGAACATGTCGTGGCTCATCACCACCTGTCCGCACTGCGGCGAGAACCAACGTATCGACATGTTCGGTAGTGGCGGCGGGGCGACGGTGGCGAACGCGTTGACCGAGCGGTTCGGCCATGAAGTGCCACTGCTGGCCCAAATACCATTTGACGAGGGGTTACGCGCCGGAGGTGATACCGGTTCCCCCATCATTCTCGCCGAGTCGAGACATCCAGCGGCTACAGCTATTCGTGAACTGGCAGAGCGGTTAGCCACCTCACGCCCGTAGACTTTCCCTATGGCAGGTGAAAGGCCGGAGGTACGCATCGGGGACGCGGAACGTGACCGCGCCGTCGAACTGCTACGCGAGCACATGGTCGCTGGTCGACTCGACGCAACCGAGTTCTCTGTCCGCACCGGCCAAGCTTTGACCTCTCGCACCCAACGCGAACTCGACCGCTTATTCACCGATCTGCCGCGAGATCCGAACGCCATCGGGGGGATGACCCGCTGGCAGGCCCCGCCACCTGACCGGCCCCAGGTCACCGGATTCAATTGGATATTTATTGTCAGTGTGGCCGCCACCCTTTTCGGGGTGGTTCTGACGCTCGGTAACTTTGCTGGATACGTGGCGGGCGGCAAAGACATTTACAACCTGATTGGCACCATCATCGGGATTGCGACTCTCCTGGCCGGGTTTGCCGCCGCTGCCGTCACCCGCCCCGGAAGGGCGCTTCCCGCCTCCCGGCGCAGGCCAGCCATCGGTCGCTGAATCAAAGGCCCTCTTTGCTGAGCAGTGGGCAGGGCGACGCACCGATCACAGATGCGCGGCCAACACTTCGGCCAACGTCAAAGCGGTGCGATCAGTAAGGTCGCTGACCTGTTTGCGGCAAGAAAAACCGTCGGCCAATACGATGGCGTCGGGCCCAGCGGCGGCGATGGCCGGGGCCAAGTCGTGTTGGAACACCTTGACGCTTACGTCGTAGTGACCCTTTTCCACCCCAAAATTACCGGCCAAGCCGCAACAGCCGCCCACCTTGACCACTTTCGCGCCGGTACGCCGTAACAGTTTGGCGTCCGCCGCCCACCCCAGCACCGACGCGTGATGGCAGTGCGGTTGCGCCACAATGGTGTGGGCACTCAGATCGGGCACCGGGAACTCGGCCACGGTGTCCAGAAACTCCGCCAGGGTACGTATCGCTTTGGCGACGGTGGCCACGCGCGGATCGTCTGGTAGCAGTTCCGCAGCGTCGGAGCGCCACACTGAGATGCACGACGGTTCCATGCCCACGATCGGCACTCCGGCTTCGGCGATGGGCGTCAATACGTCAAGGGCACGTCGCAGTTGGGCACGAGCACCGTCCAACTGCCCGGTGGTGATCCAGGTGAGGCCGCAACAGGCGTCTTGGTCGAGCAGTTTGGGGTTGTAGCCGGCGGCAAGCAGCACCCGTAGCAACGCCGGAAGCGCGGTGCCCACGAACGAGTCGGTGAAGGAATCCACCCAGATGACTACCTGCGGCAACGTCTCCAGATCGGTGCGTCCTGCCAGCGACGCCTGGGCCGCACTGCGCGCGGTGCCACTGGTGCGGAACTTAGGCATGGGGCGGCGGATATCCACCCCAGAAACCGCCAACGCAGCGTGCTTCAGACCAGGTGTCTTCAGGGCGAAATTGGCCACTATTCCCAGCGGCGGCACTTTGGAAGTCAACCGTCCCCAGCGTGGCAGCCAACCCAGCACGTAGTGACCCAACGGACGGATACGGTGCCGATAGCGTTCGTAGAGCGCCCGCGACTTGTAGGCGGCCATGTCAGTGCCGGTGGGGCAGTCGCGGCGACAGCCCTTGCAGGCCAGGCAGAGGTCGAGTGCCTGCTGCAACTCCGGAGCGCTCCAGCCCTTCACGATCTGGCCGTTCACCAGTTCTTGCAGGATGCGAGCGCGGCCTTTGGTGGAGTGGAGTTGGTCGCCGGTGGCCTGATAGCTAGGGCACATCACGTTGCCGAGCACGGTGGCGTTGGCCAGGCATTTGGCCACACCGGTGCAGCGGTGTACCGCGTCGGTGAACTTCGGGTCGGCGATACGCAACGGCGAATGCACCGTCTCGGCGATGCGGATGTCATAATCGGTGCGCCGCGGTTCCACCACCACCCCGGGGTTTAACAGATTATTGGGGTCGAATAGTGCTTTGACTTCGCTGAATGTCCGCAATGCCTCCGGCGAGTACATCTTCGACAGCAGTTCGGAGCGGGCGCGACCATCGCCGTGTTCACCGCTCATCGAGCCACCGTACTTCGCCACCAGGTCAGCGGCATCCAACATGAAGGAACGGTAGACCTCGGTACCACCTGGTTGGTCTAGCGGGAAGTCGATACGACAGTGAATGCAGCCCTCGCCAAAGTGGCCGTACGGCAACCCGTCCAACCCGTGTTGCGCGAGCAGCGCCTCGAAATCGCGTAAATAGTTGCCGAGCGATTCGGGGGGCACCGCCGCATCCTCCCAGGACGAGTGGGCGGGGCGGGCCAACCCGATGCCCGCCAGCCCGGCGGCGTCAGTGCGGATCTTCCACAACGTAGCCACGTTGTCTGGGTCGTCCACCTTCCAAGCGTCCTGGGCGGTGGCGGCAGCTAGCAGTGCCTGGGCACGCTCCTCGACTTCGGCGGCGTCGGTACCAACCAATTCGATGAAAATGTACGCTTTGCCATCCGGCAGCGGCGGCACCGCGTCTGGCCCTTTCATACGACGCACCACGTCAATAGTGCGCTCATCCAACCCCTCGGCGGCGACCGGACGGAAACGGTTCAGATTGGGGATGTCGTCACCTGCTGCCGCCATGGTGGGGTAACCGAGCGCGATCATCTGCTTGATAGGGGCGTCTTCAACCAACCTCACTTTGGCTTCCAGCACAATGCCGAGTGTGCCTTCGGAGCCGACGAAAAACTTGGCGAAGTCGCGGCCTTTCTCGGGCAGCAGATGTTCCAGCGCATATCCGGAGGTTTGCCGGGTGAACTTGCCGAACTCAGTACGGATACTGGCCAGGTGTGCCGCCGCTATCTCCTGTAGCTGCGGCAGCGGCTTTTGACTCGGGTCGCCGTCAGCGCCCAGCATGATGATGTCACCGGTGCCGGTGATGACCTCCAGGGCCACCACGTTGTCGGAGGTACGACCGTAGCCGAGCGCCCTGGCTCCACAGGCGTTGTTCCCGATCATGCCGCCGATAGCGCAACGGTCGGCGGTAGCGGGATCGGGGCCGAACCGCAGCTTGTGAGGCTTGGCGGCATCTTGCAACACCGAATGCACCACCCCCGGTTGCACCACCGCGGTCTTGGTTTCCGGATCTACAGCCAGCACTCGATTCAGATGCCGTCCCATGTCGATCACCAGCCCGGTGGTGATCGAGTTACCGGCCAACGAGGTACCGGCACCACGCCCGGCGATTGGCATCCCCACTTTCAGCGCGGCCCGCACCACCCGCACCAGTTCATCTTTGGTGCGGGGCTGAGCCACCGCCGTCGGCACCACCCGATAGATGGACGAATCCGAAGAATAGTAGGCGCGAACAATGGGCGAATCATCGATACAGTCGAGGCAGGAATCACCGCTCAACTCGGCGCGCAGCGCCGCGAGAAGTGACGCCCGACCGAGCGTGGAATCCGTAGGGCCGACTCCAGCAGCGACAATGCTCATACGCTAGAGTATGCCATCGGCACCCCACGCCACGGTCGGTGCGTCCAATACCCATTCCTGGGACGATTAATCGTCACGCAGACTGGCAATCAGCGACCGGCAGGCCACCAACCCCACATCTGAGCACCGACCTTCTTGGAGGACTCCGGCATACTCGCTTGCAGCACCTTGCTCATTGCCCGACCCACTGCGGCGAAATCGCGCGGGCCGATGACATCGATGAATGCTTCGCGCACCATCATGGCATGTTCGCCGTTGGCGGCCTCCAGCATCTTCTCACCTGTGGGAGTGAGAACAAGGAAGGCACCCCGACGGTCATTCGGGCAGGGCTGACGCTCGACCAGGTCGCGCGTCTCCATACGAGTCACCATATGTGAAAGCCGACTGGGGCTGCGGTTGGCACCGCGAGCGACATCGGACATACGAAGGCGGTGATCCTGGCTCTCGGAGAGCAAGGTCAGCACCCGGAGTTCACTCGAGTCGATGCCGTGCTTCTGCAACGCCTTATTCAACGTCGCTTCGACATGCTCAAACCCGAAAAGCCAACTGCGCCAGATGCGCGTCTCCTCGTCGTTCAACAAGGTTTCCTCTGTTTCCATGTTCATCCTTACGGCCGGGCTGTCTGACCAGTCGGGGATGGTTTCTAGCAGCGTAGGTTACCTAACTGTTTGGCGATCAACCCCTGCAGCAGCGAAAAAATCCCCGTCCACGAGCGTCACGTACCAATACCATGGTAGCTACAAACCCAAATCGTAACGGCTTCACACACCGATCATTGCTAAACCATGCCTCTTCCGTCGCTTTCTTGAAGGTAAGCTCAGGGGCACCGGTATCCGTTTATCGATAGGGACGCCATCATGCCTCAGCTCCATGATGCACTTGTCCGTGGGGTCGCCGATTCCGCGCAGGTGAGAACCGACCTGCTTTATCGGCACGCCTTAGCTCACGACGCCTCGCACTTCCTGCTTTTGCCACAGGCGGTGGTGACCCCGGCCAACGCCGCCGAAGTTGCCGCCCTGATTCAGACCACCAAAGCCGCTGGAGTGGGCCTTGCTTTCCGTTCCGGTGGTACGTCCCTTTCCGGCCAGGGTAGTTCGGATCAAGTGCTGGCCGACGTGCGCAGCCGTTTCACCGACATAGTAGTGCTGGACGGCGGCACCCGTGTCAAGGTGCAACCGGGGGTCACCGTCCGCAGGGTCAACGCGCATCTTGCTCCATATGGCTACAAGCTCGGCCCCGACCCAGCCTCCGAGGTGGCATGTACCATCGGCGGCGTGGTGGCCAACAACTCGTCCGGCATGGCCTGCGGCATCACTGAAAACTCGTACCGCACCATCGAATCACTGGTGATCGTATTGGGCTCCGGCACTATTATCGACACCGGTCAGCCGGACGCGGATGAGCAGTTGCGTATCAAAGAGCCCGTCATTTACGAAGGGCTTACCAAGTTGCGTGATCGCGTGAACGCCAGCCCCCCAGCGGTGGCAAAGATCACTCAGCAGTTCTCGATGAAGAACACCATGGGTTACGG
>JAIRRM010000049.1 GCA_031255975.1 Propionibacteriaceae bacterium
CCCCGGCGTAACCAGCACCCCGGCCCCGCTTGAACACCACCACGTCGTGAGCCTCCCAGACCCGTAACACCGGCATTCCGGAGATGGGGGTGCCCGGCTGCATCGCCGCCGAGTTGACGGTGTCATTCGCCCCGATCACCAACACCACATCGGTCTGCGTGAAGTCGTCGTTCACCTCGTCCATCTCGAAAACGATGTCGTACGGCACATGCGCCTCGGCTAGCAATACGTTCATATGGCCCGGCATCCGTCCGGCTACCGGATGGATGCCAAAACGCACCTCAACCCCCAGCCCACGCAGTCTACGGGTGAGTTGCGCCACCGGGTACTGCGCCTGCGCCACGGCCATACCGTAACCGGGCACGATCATCACGCTCTTGGCGTCAAGCAACAGGTTGGCCACCCTTTCCGGGGTGGTCTCGCGCATCTCCCCTTCGGCACCGGAAACAGCGACGCTGTTGCTGGCATCACCAAACCCGCCCAGGATCACCGACAGGAACGAGCGGTTCATGCCGCGGCACATCACGTACGACAGAATGAGCCCGGACGAGCCCACCAACGTACCGGTGACGATAAGCACGTCGGAAGCCAACATGAAGCCCGCGAACGCCGCCGCCAGACCGGAGTACGAGTTGAGAATCGACACCACCACGGGCATATCCGCGCCTCCGATGGCGATCACCAGATGTGCCCCGAACACCGCCATCAGCGCCGTCATGGCGATCAGCGCAACCAGCGATTCGCTGCACACGAACCATACCCCCAGGCCGAGCGTCGCCGCCAACAACCCCAGGTTGATGAGATTACGCCCCGGCAGCAGCAGTTGCTTGGCCCATGCCTTCTCACTCAGTTTCGCCCAGGCCACCACAGATCCGGTGAACGTGACCGTGCCGATCATGGTTCCCAGAAACACCTCCACCAGATGCGCCACGCCATCGCCGGAACGCTCCAGGAAGGAGTTGTAGCCGACGAACGCCGACGCCACCCCGCCGAAAGCATTCAGTAGCGCCACCAGACCCGGCATCCCGGTCATCTTGACGCTGAGGGCTTGTACGGCACCGATGAGTGCGCCGAGGGCGACCGCGCCGCCGAGCAACCAGTACGTCACCTGGCCGGGACGGCCCTCGACCAGTTCAATGACGGTGGCGCCGATGGCGAGCAGCATACCGAGCACTCCGAAGGCAGTGCCGCGTTTTGCCGTGTCGGGGCGGTTGAGTCCGGCGATGGCGAGGATAAAGAGCAGACCGGAAACGATGTACGCGGAAGTGACCAGCTGGGGAATGTTCATCAGGCGTCCTTCCGGAACATCGAGACCATACGGTTGGTGACGAGGAACCCGCCCACCACGTTCACGGTCGCCACTAGCACCGCCAGCGCCGCCAGAATGCGGATCGGCCACGACTCGTTTGCCAACTGCAACATGGCCCCCACGATGATGATGCCGCTGATGGCGTTGCTGAGGCTCATCAACGGGGTGTGCAACGCCGAAGTCACATTCCACACCACGTAATAACCGGCCACGGTCGCCAGTACGAACACCGCGAGCGACCCCAACAGCTGCAGCGGCGCAAACGACAACAGACAGGTAACGGCAACCGCGGCCAACGCGGCCAACGCTACGTCCAACTGCCAGGGACGCGGCGGCTTGGGTGGTAGGGCGCGCACCTCTGTTTCCGCCTTCGGGGGTGTCACCGGGACCGCCGACACCTGCACCGGCGGAGGCGGGAAGGTGACCGCGCCGTCTAGGGTGATGGTGGCGGTACGGATGATATCGTCCTTGAAATCGACGCGGAACTGGCCATCTTTGCCAGGGGTCAACAACGTCACCAGGTTGGCGACATTGCGGGCGTACAGCCTGGACGACTGCCCGGCGAGCCGCGAAACCATGTCGGTGTAGCCGATGATGGTGACGCCACTGGCGGTGACGTACGACACCCCCGGTTTGGTGAGTTCGCAGTTGCCGCCACCGGCGGCGGCCAGATCGACGATCACTGAACCGGGAGCCATGGTGCCCACCATCTCCGCAGTGATGAGCCGTGGTGATGCTTTGCCGGGGATGGCGGCGGCAGTGATGACAATGTCGGCTTGTCGCACCTGTTCGGCGTACATGAGTGCGGCGCGGGCGTTGTAATCATCCGTAGTCTCTTTGGCGTAACCGTCGGCACTAACCCCTTGATCCGCCGCACCAGGAGCCACCTGAACGAACGTCGCCCCCATGGATTCCACCTGCTCCGCCGTCTCCGGGCGTACATCGGTGGCCCGCACCACCGCCCCCATGCTGCCCGCCACACCGATGGCCGCCAATCCAGCCACGCCGGTGCCAATGACGAACACGTTGGCGGGCGGCACCTTGCCCGCCGCCGTCACTTGGCCGCCCAAGAACCGCCCGAAGGCGTGTACCGCCTCCACCACGGCGCGGTAGCCGGAGATGTTGGCCATTGACGACAGCGCGTCCATGGATTGTGCCCGGGAGATGCGCGGCACCATGTCCATGCTGAGCGCGGTGATACCAGCGGTGGCACACTTAGCGACGATGTCGGCGACGAATCGGGGCTCCAGGAAAGCGATCAGCGCGGCACCGGGACGCATCAATCCAAGTTCGGCGTCATTGGGGGCGTTAACCCGTAACACCACATCGGCCCCCCAGGCGGTAGCCCTGTCAACCGTAAGTGCGTCGGCCTCCTGATAGGCGGCATCCGTCAGCCCAGACTTTAGCCCCGCCCCCTGCTCCACCAACACGTCATAGCCGAGAGTCCTAAGCTCGGACACGGTTTTGGGTGTAGCGGCGACCCGGTTCTCACCGGCCGCTGATTCACATGGGACGCCAATTCTCATTCGGGCATTCTTACACGCCGCCACCGTGGGAAGTCGCAGGTGTTCACCGTCGCGAGAGTCATACGGGCGACGTGCGGTTACTGTGCTAGTGGCGTATCAGGAAACCCTGGTGGCCGCCTCGTCGCAGAGCCGGTGCAGTTCCGTACGGGCCGGGCAGTCAGGCAACGCTTCCAGTTTGGCACGGGCCGTTTCCGCCAACGCCTTGATCTGTGCCCGCGCCGTATCGATCACCGGGTGGGTTCGCAGTTGGGTCAACACCCCCGGCACCTCGTCGGGGCTGAGGCCGCGTACCACCCTGGCATACAACTCCAGGTCTGCCGGGTCATCGGAGTCGCGCAATAGCAACACCGGCAAGGTGGGCAGCCCTTCACGTAGATCGGTTCCCGCGTCTTTGCCCGCCACATCAGAGGTGATGTCGATGAGGTCATCCGCCAACTGGAATACCACTCCGATCTGTTCGCCGAAGCGCCCCAACGCCGTCAACTGTGGCTGCGACAACCCGGCGATCATGCCGCCGAACAACGCCGAAGTACGGATCAACGAGGCGGTTTTGTCTGCCACCACCTGTCGATAGTGGCTCAGCGGGTCCTCGCCCGATTCCGGGCCCCGGGTCTCGGCGATCTGCCCCTGTACCAGTCGGGCGAAGGTACTGGCCTGCAACGCCACGAACTCGGTGCCAAGCCTCGCCACCACCGCGGACGCCTGCGCGAACAGGAAGTCCCCCACCAAGATCGCCACCGTGTTACCGTAACGGGCATTGGCGCTAGCGACACCGCGCCGCATGGTGGCCTCGTCCATCACATCGTCGTGGTACAGGCTGGCGACATGGGTGAGTTCCACCACCACGCACGCATCGACGATCCGCCGCTGCCGCTCCGGGGATAATCCGGTACCCGCGAAGCCGTCACCATCGCCTAGCAACGCCGTCAACGCCACCAACGCCGGGCGGAATCGCTTTCCACCAGCCAGTGTCACATGGCCAGCCGCCTCGGTGAGAAACGGAGCCGGTGCCCGTGCGGCTTCGGCCAAGCAGCGCTCCACCTCGTCCAGCGTTTGCGCCACCAGCATGGTCACGGCAACGCTCATCGGAGCAACTCCGTCATGTCTGCGATCATGTCACCGACCGAAGCCGGAAACACCCCCAGATACACCGTGACCGCCAAACAGAGCATCACCAACGCCGCGAGCGGCTTCGAGCGGGGCACCGGTGGGCCGAACTGCGGCGGTGTCTCCATGAACATGATCCGGATCACCCTGAGATAGAACCCGGCAGCCAGTAGCGAACACGCCAACCCGCCAAGCGCCAGCCACGCCATGTCGTTGCGCCACGCCAACACCAGCGTTATCAGCTTGGAAACAAATCCACCGGTGCCGGGCAACCCGATGAGCGAGAGCATGAACACCCCCATGGCCAGCGCCAAAAACGGGCTACGGTGTGCCAACCCGCGCCAGCCGGATAACTCCGGGTTAGGGCCGCTGTCATCGCGCACCCACAATGTGAGCGCGAAAGCGCCGAGCGTCGGTGGCAGATACGTCAGCAAATAGAACAACAGCGCGCCCGCCGAACCGAAATCTGAGACCAGTTCGCCGGTGTGCGCGGTGCTGGCCACGGCGATTGGCATCAACATGAAGCCGGCGTGAACGATGCCGGAGTACGCCAGCAGCCGTTTCACGTTGTGCTGGGTGAGACCGGCGATGGCACCGTACGCGATGGACGCCAGCGCCACCACCGCCAACGGCAACTGCCATGTCCAGCGCAGCGCCCCCAGTGGCACGAACAGCAATCGCAACAGCGCGTACACCGCGGCTACCTTGCCACAACTGGCTAAATACGCGGTGATGGCCGTCGGCGCGCCGGTGTAGACATCCGGCACCCAGGCATGGAACGGGAACACCCCCAGTTTGAACAGCAACCCCACCGCTGCGAGCGCCAGCCCCGCGTACACCAGGGTGTCGCTGTTGCGAGGCGTGGTAATAGCGTCGACAATCGCCGCGTAGTCGAATGACCCGGCGTATCCGAACAGCAGCGCCACCCCGTACAGGAACACCGCTGACCCGGTAGCACCCAGCAGGAAGTATTTGAGCGCCGCCTCATGGCTGAGCATCCGGTTACGACGCGCCAACCCCACCAGCAGGTAGAGCGGCAACGACATCGCCTCCAGGCCGACAAACACCGTGAGCAGATTGGAAGCGGACGCCAGCACCAACATGCCCCCCAGCGCGAACAGGAACAGCGGGAACACCTCGGTGTGTTCGACACCGGCGCTCTCTGCGGCTTCCTCCTCTGGAGAATCTGGGGTGGCCGTGGCTTGACCGGTGAACGCGGACACCCCGCCATTGCTGGCTCGCTCCGCTGCCACCACCAGCACACCACCGGCACCCAGTAACAGCAGCAGCCAGGCCGCCATGGCTGGGCCGTCGATGGCGACGGCACCCATGGCGGCGATGCTGCGGGAATCGCCCGACATCCAGTTGCGAACGGTGAATATCAGCGCCACCGCGATAGCGATACCGGCTTGCCCGACCTGTACGGGGAAACGCAGCCGACGCACCACCAGCGCCTCCACCCCGATTCCCAGCAGCGCCGCACCGAATACAGCGATGATGGGGGCGAGCAGTAGGTACTCAATGGCGGGGGGCATCTCACTCACCCTCTTCGTCGGCTTGCGTCGCGTCGGCGACGGCCACCGCCACGGTGGCCAACTCGGCATCGGCGATGTATGACTGCAACAGTCGTGGCGCGCACCCGAAAAACAGCAGCAGCGCCAACAATCCCCCGACAACGACACGACGTGGAACTGACACATCGTCACCGATAGGCGATTCCGAGCGCGGTTGCCCGGTGAAAAGCCGCTGATAGACGAGCACCACGTACACCGCTCCAAACAGGGTGCCGATGATGGCGAACAACGCCAACACCGGGTGGCGCTCCCAGGCCCCCACCAACACCTGTAACTCGGCGGCGAAGTTCAAGAAGCCCGGTAGCGCCAACGTCGCCAATCCGGCGATGAGGAACAGCCCCGCCAACACCGGTGCCTGGGTTCGTAACCCGCGAAACGCGCCGATTTCGGCAGTGCCGGTGGCCTGCTGCACCAATCCGCACACCAGCAGCAGCGCGCCGACGCTGAGCGCATGGGCGCTGAGATACATCGCCGATCCCGTCACCGAGGTCGAGGTGAGCGCGAAGATGCCAAGCACCACGAAACCGAAGTGCGAGATGGACGTGTAGCAGGCAAACTGTGACAGCAGTCGCGCCCCGGCGGCGGCGAACCCCGCGTACCAGATGTTCGCCAGCGCCAATATCATCACCCCTGGTGCCGCCCAGACGGCGGCATTCGGGAACAGTCCGACGGCGAAACGGATCATGGCGTAACCGCCCAGGCCGTCCACCATACCGACCACCAGCGCGGTGACTGCGGGGTTGGCCTCTTTGGCCACGAGAGGCAACCAGGAGTGCGCTGGAATCAACGGCCCCTTGATGGCGAACGCTACGAAGAACAGCAGGAACAGCAGCCGTTCAGTTCCGGGCGAGAAATCGATGGCGGACAACGCGCTGAGCAGCGTGTTGGGGCGTTCCGTCTCGGAGACGATGGAGATCACACCGACGATGCCGCCCAACAGTACGAAGCCACCGGCCAGCCCGAATATCAGGAAACGCGATGCCGCCACCGAGCGTTTACGACCACCCCAACAACCGATCAGCAGGTAGACGGGCACCAGGGATGCCTCGAAGAACAGGAAGAACAGCACCAGATCGGAGGAAAGCAGTGCGGCGATGACGCACGCCTCAGCCGCCAACACCATGGTCGTGAACGCTTCCGGGCGCATCCCTCGTTGCGGAGCATCCGGGCCATCGGTCGGCGCATCCGCTACCGCTTCCAGATCAAACCCGACGGCCAGCACCGCGCAGCCAAGCACCGTGGCGGCGATCACCAACGGCCCGGACAGCCCGTCGATGTCGAGGGCATACCAGGCACCAAGCCGCCGCAGCCACAGCACCTGCTCGGCGAGATCGTGGAAGCGCGAGAGCACCACCACCGTGATCGCCAACACCATGGTGAGGCAACTGGCCACCAGACCAGCCACCCGGTTGCGGACACCGTTAAGGGGTAGCGCCACAATCGCTCCGCACAACGGAACGACGAACAGCAATGTCAGCCACGGAACAACCATCACACCCCCTTACATCCAAACCCAGATCAACATGGACAGCAGCGCCACCGCGGTTCCAGCGGTCAGCAGCAAGGCGTAGGTACGTATGCTGCCATTTTGCAACCTGCGCGACAACGCGGACACCCACCCCATCGCCCGCCAAGAGGCATCCGTACCGTCGCGTATCACCCGGCGCTCCGCCCAGGCCACCGACTCGGTCAGCGCGGCGACCGGTGCCACCGCGGCGCGATCAATGAGGGCGTCTGCGTACAACCCGGCTGCACCGATGGCGGCCAAATCGACGCTATGCACCGCCACTTCCTCTGAGTCCTCCACCTCGGATTCGGAAGCGACGGTATCGACGACCGCTGGAAGCGGTGGGGACACCAACTGCCACGAGTCAAACCACTCCGGCGTCACTTTGCGGTATCTGAGAACGGCCACGACGACACCCAGCAGCACCACACCGAGAGTGGTGTAACTCAACCAGTCGAAATGCAGCAACCCGGTGGGAGCCAACTCCACCCCGAACACCGGCCCCAGCCAACCCTGCAACCAGCCGTTGAGCGCCAAACCGCCACCAAGCGACAGCAGCGACAACACCACCAGCGGAAACCCCATGCTGGCGGGGGCGTGGTGTACCTCCGGGGTCGAAGGTGCGTCAGAGTCTACTTCCGCCGCAGCGACGGCGGCGTCAGCATCGGCCAACTCCGTCCAGCGCGCCGCACCGACGAACGTCAACAACAGCAGTCGGGTCATGTAGCCCGCGGTCAACCCGGCACCGATGATGGCGCATCCCCCCAGCACCGGGGATGCGTCCCAAGCGGCAGAGATGATGTGCTCTTTGGAGTAGAAACCGGCCAGGAACGGCACCCCGATGATGGCGAGATAGCCACAGGTGAACGCCGCGAACACCCATGGGATCACCTTCACCAACCCACCGAGACGCCGTAATTCACCAAACCCGACGGACTCCGTGACCGCCCCGACGGAGAGAAACAGATCAGCCTTGAACACGCCGTGGGTGAGTAGATGGAACACGGCGAACACCGCCCCCACCGGCCCCAGCCCCGCCGCCAGCATCAGGTAACCCACCTGGCTCATGGTGGAACCGGCCAACACCCGCTTCATGTCACGTCCCGCCGCGCCTATCCAGGCCCCGACGAACAGCGTCAGCACCCCGATCACCGCCACCGCCACCTGTACGGCGGGCACCAGTTCATACAGCGGCAAGCTGCGCAGCATCAGATAGACACCGGCGCTCACCATGGTGGCGGCGTGAATCAGCGCCGACACCGGGGTGGGGCCCTCCATGGCGTCCAGTAGCCAGGATTGCAACGGTACCTGCGCCGACTTACCGCAGGCCGCCAATAGCAGCGCGACAGCGACGATACCGGCCCACGGGCCGCCCGCCTCGTTCAATGGAGCCGCCACCTCGGAGAACCGCACCGACCCCGCTTTGGCAAACAACACCGCGATGGCGGTGATGAACCCCAGGTCGGCAAACCGGTTCATCAGAAACGCCTTCTTGGCCGCCAGCGCCGCAGCCTCTCGCTGCTGCCAGAACCCGATCAGCAGATACGACGCGAGACCGACCCCTTCCCACCCCAGGAACAGCAACACATAGTTGTCGGCTAACACCAGCAGCAGCATCGCCGCGATGAACAGGTTGATGAATCCGAAGAAGCGCCGCCTGCCGGGATCATGCGCCAGATAGCCGATTGAATAGATGGCCACCAGGGCACCAACACCGGTAACCAGCAACGTAAACAGTATGGAGAGTTGATCTATGAGCAGCGTCACGCCGACATCGACAGCGCCGATACGCAGCCAGGTGTAAAGATCGACGGTGACCGCCGCCGGTTCCCGCAGCATGGTGAGAAACAACGCCACGGCGTAGCCGAAAGGCAGCGCGATGCCGAGCACCCCGACCCAGTGCCCCCAGCCGTCCGCCACCTCGCCCAGCAGCAACAGCAGCGCGGCGGCAAAAATCGGCAACGCGATGACCACCCAGGTCATCCCCGACAGCCCGGTTTCCAGTAAGAACATGCCCCCACCCATCAGTGCCTCATCCTACGGGCGTCGTCAATGGACAGACTCGCCTTGGAGCGGAAGATGGTGATGATGATGGCCAACCCAACCACCACCTCGGCGGCGGCCACCACCATGGTGAAGAACGCCGCCACTTGGCCATCCAACTCCGAATGCACCTTTGAGAACGTCACCAACGCCAGGTTCGCCGCGTTGAGCATCAGTTCGACACACATGAACATCACCACCGCGTTACGGCGGATCAGCACCCCCGCCAAGCCGATACAGAACAACGCGGCAGAGACGATGAGGTACGCATTGGGGCTCATCGCGCACCTCCCTCAGCATCATCCGGCGCGGGCTCGACCGACACGGTTGTGGCCGCGGGATCGCCAGCCGACGACGCCTGGGCGGAAGTGGTGAGGACGGGCAGTTCTCCGGCGATCTCGGCGGCGGCCTCCGTCACCAGCGCGGGCAACGTCTCGGCGTTCAACACCGCGTCCCCACGCCCCAGCAAAGTGGGCGACACCGACCCCCCGGCAATAGAACCGTCTGGCAGCAGCGCCGGGTACGCGATGGAGTTGGCTCGGGCATACACCCCCGGCCCGGCCTCCGGCGCGGGGCTCGTCCCGGATTCCGCGTAACGCCGGATACGGGCCGCCGCCGACTCACGCTGGCGCACCTTGGGGCTGCGCCGTTCGGTGTGGGCCAGCACCATCGCCGCCAGCGCGGCGGTGAGTACCAGCGCCGCGGCTGCCTCGAACGCGAACACGTACTTGGTAAAGATCAACACCGCCAACCCCTGCGCGTTGCCGCTGTAATGGGCGTTGTCATCTTCCAGAGTGCCGAAGCCACCGGCGATCGCATTGCCGACGGCCAACACCAGCAGCAACAGCAGGGCGCCGATGGCGATACCGCTGGCTACCCGTTGCCCCCGGATGGTCTCGACCAGCGTCTCCTGGGTATCGATACCGATGAGCATCATGGTGAACAGGAACAGCATCACGATTGACCCGGTGTAAACCAAAATCTGTGCCACGAACAGGAACGGGGCCTCCAGGGTGGCGTACAGGGCTCCCAACGCCACCATCATGCCGCAGAGACAGATGGCGGAGTGAACCACCTTACGGGCCACCACGGTGCCCACCGCCATAACCAAAGCCAGCGGGGCGGCCACCCAGAACACGAGCGTGGTGAACATCACTCACCCCCCTTGCCACGAGAGCGTTTCGTCCGGGATTCCCGGGCGTCAGCTGTCTCCACCGGACGGCGACCGTCCATGCTGGGGATACGTTTGTCGGGTTCGCCGGTCGGTGGCAGCCCGGCGAAGTACTCCTGCTCGTCCAGCCCCAACAGCCGCTCATGCGGCGGGGCGACCATACCGACGCTCAACGCCGCCAACAGATCGTCCTTGTCGTAGCGGAGCGCCGCGCGGGAGGTATCTGCCAGCTTGAACTCGTTGGTCATGGTCAGGGCGCGGGTGGGACATGCTTCGATACACAGCCCGCAAAAGATACAACGGGCGTAGTTGATCTGGTAGACGCGAGCGTAGCGTTCGCCGGGCGAGTAGCGTTCGCTGTCGTCGTTCGCGGCCGCCTCAATGTAGATAGCGTCGGCGGGGCAGGCCCAGGCGCACAGCTCGCAGCCGACGCACTTCTCCAGCCCGTCCGGCCATCGGTTCAGTTGATGCCGGCCGTGGTAGCGCGGCGCGGTGACCAACTCTCTGCCGCGTTGCGGGTAGCGCTGCGTGAACGAGCGCCGGAAGATGGTGCGCAGTGTGATCCAGAAGCCGCCGAAAGCACTCACCGAGTCTCACCCCCTCGCGTCCGACGCCGATCACTCAGCGCCATGACGGTAAGGGTGGCGGGCACGAACCCCGCCAACTCCGGCAACTGCTCCCCTGGTTTTGGCGGCACCGGATAGCCACCCGCAAAGGCGTCGAACGGCTCTGGTTCCGGTTCCGGTTCTGGTTCCGCGCCGCCCGATTCATCCGGCGGCACCGGTATCTCGGTTGGCGAGCGCTCCGCCTGCTCTTTCATGCGATCCTGCACCATCATCACGGCAACTGACGCCAGCACCAACGCCGTGACGATACTGGCGGTGGCGATGAGCGGCAGTGAACGTCCTAGCCGCAACCCTCGGAACACCGCCATGGCGAACAACCACACCAGGTTTGCTGGGATCAACACTTTCCAGCCCAGTGACATGAACTGGTCGTAGCGGAACCTGGGTACCGAAGCCCGCACCCAAACGAACAGGAAGATGAGCAACTGCACCTTCAGCACAAACCACAGCAATCCCCACCAACCTTGGTCGTACGCGCCGTTGGCGATGGCGTCGAATGGCCAGGGCGCGTGGTACCCCCCCAGGAATAGAGTGGTAGCCACCGCTGACACGGTGGTCATGTTGATGTACTCGGCGAGGAAGAACAGCGCGTAACGGAACCCGGAATAATCAGTCAAATGACCGCTGACAAGCTCTGATTCGCACTCGGCCAGATCAAATGGCAGTCGGTTGGTCTCCCCAAACATCGAAATGACGTACGTGATGAAACTGGGAAGCAGCAGCGCCGCGTACCAGCCCCGCAACGGGGTCTCACCGCCAAACAGGGCTATCGGAGCCTGCTGTGCCGCTACGACACCCCCGGCCGACATCGACCCGGCGTGGATGAACACCGCCGCCAACGAAAGCCCCATCGCCACTTGGTAGCTAATCATCTGGGCGGTGGCGCGCATCGAACCCAGCAGCGAGTAGGTGCCGTTGGACGCCCAACCGCCCAGTACCAGCCCATAGATACCCACCGATCCCATCGCCAGTACGAACGGGAGCGACACTGGAAAATCGGTGACCTGTAGCAGCGTCTCCTCTCCGAAGATGCTCACCGGGCCGCCCAACGGCAGCACCGACCACATGGTGAAAGCGGCCACACCCACCAGGAACGGGGCCAGGTTGAACACCAGGCGATCAGTTTTGGCGGGGCGGAAGTCCTCCTTGAAGAACAGTTTGATGCCGTCGGCCAACCCCTGCGCCAGCCCGAACGGCCCGGCCATGTTGGGACCCTTGCGATTCTGCATCCGGGCCAGCACACGGCGCTCGAACCAAATGTTGAACACCGTCCAGCCGAGCAGCAACGCGAGCAGCGCGGCGGCCTTCAGCGCGATCAACCACAGCGGATCGTCAGCCAACAGCGTGTCGTACGGGGTCATGCTCCATCACCTCCCCGCAGCGAACCCGCCAGTGAGATTCCCCGCTTCGTCAGGATCACCCGCTCGCCGGGTAAGGCGTTCAACCTGCCGTGGGTGGCGGTATCCGACAGGGTTGGCACCCACACCACGCCGTCCACCATACCCGGGGTCACCTGTACCGGACCACGCCACCAGGTGCCACCCGCGCCGATCTGTGCGATGGCCCCGTCGTTGAGACCGGTGGCGGCCGCCGTCGCCTGACTCATCCGGGCCACCGCCGCGGGGGCGGCGTCCCGCAGCGCCGTCGCGCCATCCAGTATGGCGGCATCGTCCACCAACTGCCGCCAACTGGCCAAGATGGCGTTGCCGGGTACCGATGGTGGCGGGTCGGCGGCGGTGATCGCGGGCAGCATCTGCTGATTTGGGAACCAGCGGCTGAGGGCATCGTACGAAGCCAACGCCGCAGCGGTGGTGTGGAAGCCCAGGTTGGAACCCAGGGCCTGGGAGATGGCCGCCAGCACCCGCACATCTGGCGGCGTAGCCTGGTCGCTGAGCGCGGCGTTCACCGGACGGCGGGAGTGCGTCCAGTCGATAAAGGTACCGTCCTGTTCGTCCGAGGCCGCCACCGGGAAAACCACGTCGGCGTACTGCACGACCTCGGATCGGCGCACCTCCAGGCTGACGACGAATGTCCGCTCCAGCGCCTCCCGCATCAATCCGGCATCGGGCAGGTCGCGTAGATCCAACGCCCCGGTGACGATAGCCCGCACTTCACCGGCGTTGGCGGCCACAGCGATACCGGCAAGATCGTAGCCCACACTGGTGGGCAGTTTTGCCACATGCCACTCTGCCATCAGATCGGCACGCGCCCCGGCGTCGGTGACGGCGCGCCCTCCCGGCAGCAGCGTAGGCAGACACCCAGCGACTATCGCGGCCAATTCGCCGGGGCGCCGGGGAATCCAGGCCAATTTGGCACCGGACGCGGTGGTGACGTCAACGGCGCGTTTCAGGGCACCGGCAGCGGTGGCGGCACGCTCGCCGACCAGCAGCACCGTGTCCCGATCAATGGTATGGCCAAGCGCTGTCAGGGACTGCGCCTCCTCACCGGGCGCACAGGCGATCAGTTTCGCCCCCAGTTTGCGGCTGCCAGCGCTGAGATACGGTGCGACGGCGAGCACCTGTAGCCCGGAGCGACGCACCGCGCGGCGCAACCGGAGGAACACCATCGGTGATTCCTCCTCCGGCTCGAAGCACACCAACACCACCCGCTTGGCCCGTTCCAACGCAGCGTAATCGACCAACTGAGCCGGAGTGCGACCGGCCTGCTCGCGTGCCAGGAACTTGGTCTCCTCATCGGAGAACGCCCGTCCGCGGTAGTCGATGTTGTTGGTCAGCAGCACGGTGTGCGCGAAACGCGCGTAAGCGTAGGCGTTCTCCAAGGTGAGGCGTCCGCCAGGCAGCACCGCCACCTGCGACCCGGTCAGTCCGCGCAACCCTTTCGCGGCGGCGTCCAACGCCTCCGGCCAACTGACCTCCACCAGTTGCCCGTCCACTCGCAGCAGCGGAGTCCGGAGCCGGTCGGCGGCCTGGGTGGAGCGGAAACCGTAACGGCCTCGATCACACAACCATTCGTCGTTGTGACTGGGGTCGTCACCTGCCAGACGCCGTACCACTCGTCCGTTCTTCACGTCTACCCGAAGTTGGCAACCAGCGGCGCACCCGTCACAGGTGGACTGGGTGCTGATCAACTCAAACGGACGGGCTTGGAAACGGTAATCACTGCTGGTGAGCGCCCCCACCGGGCATAGCTGCACCGCGTTGCCCGCGAAATAGCCGCCGCTGCCGGCGTCGGGGCAGATTGCCAAATGGGTTTCGGCACCGCGCCCCAGCATCACAAATAGAGGATCACCGGAGATCTCGGCACTGAACCGGGTGCAGCGCTGGCATCCGATACAGCGTTCCTGATCGAGCATGACGGTGGGCGTGACAGGCACCGGCTTCGGCCAGGTGCGCTTCACGCCGTCGAATCGACTCACCTGCCGCGGTGACAGCATGGCCTGGTTCTGCAGCGGGCATTCCCCCGCTTTGTCGCACTCCGGGCAGTCGAGTGGATGGTTCACCAGCAGCAGTTCCATCACCCCGGCTTGCGTGTCAGCCGCCAGCTCAGACGTGGCCTGCGTGGCCACCTTCATGCCTTCGGCCACCTCCAAGGTGCAAGAGGTTTGCAGTTTCAGCGGGCGACCATTTCCAGCGTCCGGCACCTCCACCATGCACTGCCGACACGCCCCCAGCGGTTTCAGCAACGGGTGATCGCAGAAACGCGGAATGAAAACCCCGGCCTGTTCCGCAGCCCGGAGCACGGTGGTGCCCTGCGCTACGCTCACCTGGATTCCGTCGATGGTTAGGGTGATCTGCTTTGGCGAGGCGGTGGGGTCAACGCTCATCTGGCTTCGCCCCCTCTCGTCGTTCGGCTCGCCACGGCGCTGGTCGCGCTCTTGAACACCGCGCTGCGCTCGTAAGGAAAGAGTTCACTCGCCGGACGACGGTAACCTGCCTCGAACTCGGAGCGGAACTGACGCACGGCACTGGTGACCATGGCGACGAAGCCGTCGGCCAGCGGACAGAAAGTCTTTCCAGACACATTGCCGCAGATGTCGAGGATGCGCTCCACATCGCCCTCTTTGCCACGGCCCTCCTCCAGCCGGGCCACCAACTGCCGCAGCCACCAAGAACCCTCGCGACAGGGGGTGCATTTGCCGCACGACTCGGCGGCGTAAAACTCCATCCAGCGCCGCGTGGTACGCAACACCGAGGTGGTCTCGTCAAAAAACTGCAACGCCTTGGTGCCCAACATCGACCCGGCGTCCGCCACAGCCTCATACGACAGCGGCACGTCTAACTGCTCCTCCGTGAACAGCGGCGTGGACGATCCGCCGGGCGTGAAGAACTTCAACTTGTGCCCCTCCCGGATGCCACCGGCCAGTTCCAGTAGCGTACGGGCGGTGGTGCCGAACGGGGCCTCAAACTGGCCGGGGAAACGGACATGACCCGACAGCGAGTAGATGGTGGCACCCTTACTCTGCTCGGTGCCGAACTGGGCATACCAAGCGGCACCACGAGCCAGGATGGCGGGCAGCGACGCGATGGTCTCGCAGTTGTTCACCACCGTCGGCTGGCCGTACAACCCGGCGACGGCGGGGAACGGTGGCCGGGAGCGGGGTTGGCCGCGACGGCCCTCCAGCGAGTCGAGCAGCGCTGTCTCCTCGCCGCAGATATACGCCCCGGCACCGGCGTGTACCGTGATGTCCAACGGGTATTCGACGCCCATGGTTCGCGGCCCCAGCAACCCGGCCTGATACGCCTCGGCAACGGCCTGCTGCACCCGGCGCAGCACATGCACCACCTCGCCACGGATGTAGATGAACACCCGATGGGCACCGATGGCGTAACCGGCGATGATGGCACCCTCCACCACCAGATGCGGGCTCGCCATGAGCAACGGCATGTCCTTGCAGGTGCCGGGCTCGGACTCGTCGCAGTTGACCACCAGGTACTTCGGCTGACCCGGGGCCGCCGGTACGAAGCTCCATTTGGTGCCGGTGGGGAACCCGGCACCGCCACGACCCCTCAAACCGCTGGCTTTCACCTCGTCGATCACCTGAGCCGCGGGCATTCGCAATGCCCGGGTGGCACCGGCGTAACCGTTGGCGCTCCGGTACGTATCCAGCTTCCAGGAACGCGGAGCGTCCCATGTCGCGGTGAGGATCGGGGTGAGTGGGGCGATGCTCATCAGGCATCACCTGCCGACCGCTCGGTGACGCCGGGGATGGGGACGCCGAGGGGAGCCACCCAACGGTTGATGGCGGCGATGCGCGTCCCGCGCACGCTGGCCTCACCGGCACCGGGGCCCTCGTCCGCTTTGCCATCCGGGAATCCGGCCAACACCCGTTCGGAAGCCCGGAATCCGGCCAGAATCGGCCCACGGGTGGCCCGAACCGGCTGGTTGGCGCTCAGATAGTCGATGATCGCGGCGGCCCGCTCCGGGGTCATGTTGTCCATGAACTCCCAATCCACGGTCATCACCGGTGCGAAATCGCAGGCCGCGTTGCACTGGATACCCTCCAGTGAGAACTTGCCGTCTGGGGTGGTCTCGCCGTCCTCCAGCCCCAACTTCTCACGTACCTCATCCCAGATGAGATCACCGCCCAACACCGCGCAGAGCGCGGTACGGCAGATGCCGATGTGATGCTGACCCGCAGGACGCCGCTTGAACATGGTGTAGAACGTAGCGACACCGAGCACCTCATTCGCCGAAATACCCAACAGGTCGGCGCACAGTTGCACCCCGGTGTCGCTCACACAGCCGTCCACTGACTGCACCAGGTGCAACATCGGGATGAGCGCGGAGCGCGCCTGCGGGTAGCGTCCCATCAACTCCCGCAGTTCCACCACGGTCGCCTCGGTGATCCGACTAGGTTCGTCCGTCATCGATCTACACCCCCCATCACCGGATCAAGCGATGAGATCGCCATCACGATGTCGGAAAGCATTCCACCCTCGGTGATGATCGGCAACGCCTGCACATGGTTGAAGCCTGGGTCGCGCAGGTGTACCCGATATGGCCGGGTGCCGCCGTCGGAGACCACATGACATCCCAGTTCCCCACCGGGTGCCTCAACGGCCTGATACACCTGCCCCGCAGGCACATGGAACCCCTGGGTGGCCTTCTTGACATGGTGGATCAACGTCTCCATGGACGACCACAGTTCACGCACTTTGTCGAAACTCTGCCCTTGGCCATCGCCCCCCAACGCCAGGTCGGAGAACGCCCCCACTTCGGCGTGGTCGATGGAGTGCCGTTCCCCGGCGCTCTCCTCCAGTCGGGTAACACACTGCTCCAAGATGCGCACACTCTCCCGCATCTCGTCCAACCGGATGATCCAACGCCCGTAGGCGTCGCACGAGTCGGCGGTGCAGACGTTGAACTCGAAGTTTTCATAGCCGCAGTAGGGCTGTGTCTTACGCAGATCCCACGGATAGCCGGTGGAACGCAGCGTGGGGCCGCTGACGCCAAGCGCCATGCAGCCGGTGAGATCAAGGTACGCCACCCCACGGGTGCGCTGCCGGAAGATGGGGTTGTCGAGGGTGAATCCCGCCAACTCCGGCAGGTTGCGGCGTAGCTGTTTGGTGAGTTCGCGCAGCCGGTCGAGACCATCCACCGGGAGATCGATGGCCACTCCACCGGGGCGAATATAGGCGTTGTTCATCCGTAGCCCGGATACCGCCTCCATGAACTCCAGGCAGCGTTCCCGCTCGCGCAGGCATACCTCCATCACGCTGCTGGCACCGATCTCCATACCGCCAGAGCCCACCGCCAGCAGATGCGACGCGATACGGTTGACCTCCATCATCATCACCCGCAGCACGTTGGCACGCTCGGGGATGGCGTCGGTGATACCGAGTAGTTTGTCAACCGCCAACGAGTACACCGCTTCGTTGAAGATGCCCGCCACGTATTGCGCGCGGGTGGCGATCACCGGGCCCTGCGCCCAAGAGCGATACTCGAACGTCTTTTCGATGCCGGTGTGCAGGTAGCCGATGGACGGACGCAGGCTCAGCACCGTCTCGCCATCAAGTTCCAGCACCAGCCGCAACAACCCATGGGTGGACGGGTGCACCGGCCCCATATTCACCACGATGACGTGATCGGCGGCGGCGCGCTGCTCCGTCACCACTTCGTCCCAATCGCCACCCTCAATGAGGTACTGCGGGACGTGTATGTCGCTGGCATCCCCCGGATCGTCAAAGATGATCCCCGGATCGACCGTCGCGGTGTCATCGCGGTGGTCGTCAGACTGATCGTGCTGTCGCGTGGAACTCATAGCCGGTAGTTCCTCCGCTGGTCAGGAGGCGGCACCGTGGCCCCGTCGAACTGTACCGGCACTCCACCAAGCGGGTAGTCCTTACGCAGCGGGTGGCCGATCCAATCATCTGGCAGCAGAATCCGAGCCAGCCCGGGGTGGCCGTCAAACACGATGCCGAACATGTCGTAGGTTTCACGTTCATGGAAGTTCGCCATCGGATATACGGCGGTGACACTGGGCACATGCGGGTCAATATCCGGCACCGCCACCTCGACACGCAACCGCCGGTTGTGGGTGATGGAGAGCAGTTCATACACCACATGCAACTCCGAACCCGGTTGCTCCGGGTAGTGAACCCCGGACACCGAGCAACACACCTCGAAGCGTAGATGGGGATCGTCGCGCAGTGTCCGCATCAAATCACCGAGGCGCTCGGTGGAGGTGAACAACGTCAGTTCGCCGTAGTAGACGAACACCCGCGACACCGCCGCGCCCACCTCACTGTTGATCTCGGCGAGCGCCTCATCGAACCAAGAGCCGTACGGTGGCCGCGACTGCTGCGGCAGCGCGATGGTGCGTTTCAGGCCCCCGAAGCCCGATACGTCGCCAGTACCGCTACCTGACCCCCAGACGCCGTCGGCCTCGCCCAGATACGTCACCTGCATGGTGTCAGCGGCCTGCGCAGCGCTCACCGCCGCCTCGCTCACGCGGGAACGTCGCGCGCGGGACTGGGGGCGCTCGGGGAACTGTGTGCTCACCTGATCGCCTCCTTCCCGGTGGTGCCCTCGGAGATCATCTGGCGCAGCTTGAACATGGCGTCTACCAATTGATCCGGACGTGGCGGGCAACCCGGTACGTAAATATCCACAGGCACCACATGGTCGCAACCCTGCACCAACGCGTAGTTGTTGAAAAGACCTCCCGAACTGGCGCAGGCTCCCAGCGAGATCACCCACTTCGGCTCTGGCATCTGGTCGTACAACCGCCTCACTATGGGGGCCATCTTCTGACTCAACCGTCCGGATACGATCATCAGATCAGCCTGCCTGGGGCTGGCGCGGAACACCTCCTGCCCCCAACGGGCAGCATCGACACGCGGGCCGCCATAGCTAATCATCTCAATGGAACAACAGGCCAAGCCCATGGTGAGCGGCCAGATGCTGGTTTTACGCAACCAGCCAGCCAGATGCTCCAGAGTCGTCAACCAGACGCCGGGGGTTTGTGAATCCATATGCCCCCTCAGCTCCAATCCAGGCCGCCG
>JAIRRM010000056.1 GCA_031255975.1 Propionibacteriaceae bacterium
ACCGCCAAGCTTACGCAGGCGTTCATCTCTCATTTCGGCGCGGCGGCGGTGGAGGATCTGGGCCAGTTGGCCGGCTCGGAGGATTTCGGTCAGATTCCGGATGCTTTCGGCACTCCGTACGTGTACTGGGGCCTAGGCGGTTTTGAAGACCCGGCCACGGCACCTGCCAACCACTCCGCGCTGTTCGCGCCGGTGATCCATCCCACGCTGGAAGTGGGAACCAGGGCTTACTTGGTGGCGGCGTTGACGCAACTGGGCACGTCCTGATAGGGCAGAATAGGGTAGGTTGCCGACCGCTCAGTGGGGTCGGTGTTGTCTGCTCGCTGCCAGGTATGCAGCGAGAGAGGAAGGTGGCAACATGTCCGAAGAAGTCACGGGGCTGACGCGCTATGGCGACGATCAGTCGATAGTGGCCATGAAGCTGAACGGCGTGGCCGTCGATTTGGCGTACGTCATCACAGACACCGATCAGGTTGAGCCGATCACCGCCGCCAGCCCCGAGGGGTTGGCGATTATTCGGCACTCCTGCGCCCATGTCACCGCACAGGCGTTGCAGGCGGTGTTCAGCGACGCAAAACTGGGTATCGGCCCACCCATCACTGACGGTTTCTACTACGACTTCCGCTGCCAACCGCTCACCCCGGACGATCTGAAGACCATCGAGAAGGGGATGCAACGTATCGTCAAGGAACGCCAGCGCTTCGTACGCCGCGTCTCCACCGAAGCCGAGGCTTGCGCGCAAGAGGTGAACGAGCCCTACAAGTTGGAACTCATCTCCATCAAAGGCAACCCCAGCGAAACCGATGGGGCCTCTGTAGAGGTGGGAGGTAGCGAACTGACCTTCTACGACAATGTGCGCCGCGACGGCACCGTGGCCTGGTCGGACCTCTGTCGTGGCCCGCATGTGCCGCACACCGGTTATCTGAAGGCGTTCGCGCTCACCAAGACTTCAGCCGCCTACTGGAGGGGCGACCAGGCCAACGATGCTTTGCAGCGCGTTTACGGCACCGCCTGGGCCACCCGCGAAGATCTGGCAGAGTATCAGGCTCGCATGGAGGAAGCCGCGAAACGCGACCACCGCAAACTTGGAGCTGAACTTGACCTGTTCAGTTTTCCGGAGGAGTTGGGGCCGGGCCTGCCGCTCATCCACCCCAAAGGTGGCGTCATCAAGCGGCAGATGGAAGATTACGTCCGCCAGGCGCATATTGATGCGGGATTCCTGTATGTAGGTACGCCACACATCTCCAAAGAAGGGCTGTTCTACACCTCAGGGCATCTGCCGTACTACGCCGAGATGATGTTTCCGGCGATGGATGACGATGGACAAAACTACCGCCTCAAGGCGATGAATTGCCCGATGCACAACCTCATTTTCAAGTCGCGTGGACGCAGTTACCGCGAATTGCCGCTGCGTTTTTTCGAGTTCGGCGCGGTGTATCGTAACGAGAAATCCGGCGTGCTCCAGGGCCTCACCAGGGTACGCATGATAACCCAGGATGACTCACACAGCTATGTGATGGCTAATCAGGCAGCCGATGAGGTGCGACACCTACTGGGCTTCATCCTGAAGCTGCTGCGCGATTTCGGTCTAAATGACTACTACCTGGAACTGTCCACCCGCGACGACGGCAAGAAGAAGGACAAGTTCATCGGTTCGGATGCCGACTGGGCAAGCGCTACCGCCGTACTGGAACAGGTGGCGCAAGAAACCGGGCTGCGGTTGGTGCCCGATCCGGGCGGTGCCGCGTACTACGGCCCCAAGATCAGCGTGCAGGCAAAAGACGCCATCGGACGCACCTGGCAGATGAGCACCATCCAGTACGACTTCAACCAACCGGAGCGGTTCCAGTTGGAGTACACCGCCCCCGATGGCTCCCACGAGCGTCCGGTGATGATCCATTCCGCCAAGTTCGGTTCCATTGAGCGGTTCTTGGGGGTGCTCACCGAGCATTACGCCGGGGCATTCCCGGCTTGGCTAGCTCCGGTGCAGGCGGTTGGCATTCCGGTGGCGGACGAGTTCAACACGTATCTCGAAGAGATCATAGAGCAACTCAAAGCCGAGGGGATTCGCGCCGAAGTGGACGATTCCGACGACCGGATGCAGAAGAAGATCCGCACCGCCACCAAACAGAAGGTGCCGTTCATGCTCATCGCCGGTGAACAGGATCGCAGCGTCGGCACAGTGAGTTTCCGCTTCCGCGACGGCTCACAGCTGAACGGAGTGCCGGTGGCAGACGCCATCCGGCGGATCACGACGACGGTGCGCACCCGTGACAACGCCGATCCGACGGCGGGTTTACCCGAGACGTAGTAGCGTGGGTGATATGCCGAGTACCTGCACTGCGGAGCCAGCCGAGAGGTTTGCCCGGGTGCCTGATGCCTTCCAGCGGTTGTGGACGCCGTACCGCATGGCATACATCAAAGGCGATTCGCGGCCTGCGAGCGAGGAGCAGTCGGAGTGCCCGTTCTGCCGGGCACCGCGCGATGACGACGCCACCGCTCTGGTGGTGCATCGTGGCGAACTGGCCTACGTGGTGATGAATCTGTTCCCGTACTCGCCGGGACATCTGTTGGTATGCCCGTACCGCCATGTGGCTCGCTATATCGACTTGACGGACGCCGAAGCGGGTGAGTTCACAAAGCTGACGCAGGCCGCGGTGCGTACATTGGAGTCGGTGTCTCATCCGGATGGTTTCAACCTGGGCATAAACCAGGGGGCGGTCGCCGGAGCCGGTATCGCGGCGCACCTGCATCAACACATCGTGCCGCGTTGGGCGGGAGACACCAATTTCTTGCCCATCATCGCGGAAACCAAGGCGCTGCCACAGCTATTGGAAGACGCCAGGCAGGCCCTGGCCGGGAACTGGGTGGGGTGACGTATGACCGATCAAAATGAAACCACGCGGCCAGCGACCGGCACGAGTGACATCGTGAAAGCCGATAGATTCGCCAAACAGAAGCGTGGCTACGGCCTCTCGCCACGGGCGTACGTATACGGCCTCAAAATAGCGGCGCATATTCCGAACTGGTTGTGGCGTCCGCTGGCCCGGTTCGCCTCTTGGGTGGGCTATAAGAAGCAGTACAAGGCCGTCAGGCAGTGGGCTCTGAACGCCGAGGTGATGTTGGGACGACCTCCCACCGAAACCGAGGTGAAGGCTGGGCTGCTCTCCTGGTTCAAGAACATGATCGGTTCGGTGCAACTCGGTAAATACACCGCGGCGCAGAACCTGAAACGGGTCAGCGTGGAACAGAGCGGCTACGAGGTGTTCCGCAAAGCCTGGGAAGAAGGCAGGGTGATCGTCACCTTGCCGCACATGGGCGATTGGGATCTTGCCGGTGCCTGGGTGTGCGCGAAAGGCATCCCGGTGTCTGCAGTGGTGGAGCGGCTCCCCGATGAGGAGTTCGCCTACTACTCGAAGATCAGGCACTCCGTCGGTATGACGATCTATCCGCACAAAGACCCTCATGCCTTCGAGAAGCTGCGCAACGATCTGGAGAACGGTTCCGTGGTGGCGCTGGTGGCTGATCGTGACCTGTCACGGCGCGGTGTGCCGGTGAATTGGAACACCCCATCTGGGGCCCGTGAGGTGACCATGCCGCCCGGCCCGGCGCTGTTGGCGCGGCAGAGCGGGGCGGCGATTTTTGTGGCGATCAGCACCTTCGTCGGCTACCAGATGCACCTTGAGTTTATCGGCCCGATTGAGGTGGACACCGGCCCCGACGGGCTACAAACCACCTGCCAACGTATCGCCGATGTCTTCTGCGAGCACGTCGCCAAGAATCCAATCGACTGGCATCTGATGCAGCGATTCTTCCCCGGGGTGGTGGCGGAACCGCGCCCCGCCAAGTCGACCAGATAGGGCCGGGGCGTGCGTGTCGGCGTCGTCTGCCCGTATTCTTTCGCGGTACCCGGTGGAGTGCAGACGCATGTGTTGGGTTTCGCGTCCTGGCTCAGAGAGCAGGGGCACAGCGCACATATCTTGGCTCCGGAGGCGCGGGGGCACCCGAACGCGATGAGCGCCGGACGGGCGCATGGGTTCCGCTACAACGGTTCGGTGGCCCGGGTGGCGGTAGGGCCACAGGCGGTGTGCTCGGTTACGGTGTGGTTGCGATTGGGCCGTTTCGACGTGGTGCATGTGCATGAACCGTTGGTGCCACTGTTGGGGTTGGCCACGCTGCTGGCGGCGTGCGGCGAGCGGAAGTCACCACTGGTGGCGACGTTTCACGCCCAGGGCGATGATCCGGCCTGGTTGAGACGAGTGCTGCGAGGATTGCCGTTGCGGCACCGTATCGCGGCCAGCATTGCGGTCTCACCGTACGCGGCGGAGCTGGCCAACCGGCGCATCGGGGTGGTGCCCCGCATCATCGGGAACGGAATCGCGCTGCCAGCGACAGGAGAAGGTGCCGCTCAAATGGGGAGCACCACCGGCGAACCTGGCGAACCTGTGGTGGCCTTTGTTGGGCGTTTCGACGAGCCGCGTAAAGGTTTTTCAACGCTGTTACAAGCCTGGCCCTCGGTGCGCGCGGCGATACCTAAGGCCCGACTGTTGGTCGCAGGCCCTGGCACCCCGATTGACGTGTCTGGAGTGGAATACCTGGGTGTGCTTGATGGCCCGGAGCGCGATCGGCTGTTGACTCGCGCCACCGTGCTGGCGGCCCCCAACACTGGGCAAGAGAGCTTTGGGCTGGTGCTCGTAGAGGCGTTAGCCTGCGCCACCGCGGTGGTGGCCAGCGACTTGGCGGAGTTCCGCGTTACCCTGAGCGATACCCAGGGAACCGCAGCCACTTTGGTACCTCCCGGTGATGCGACGGCGTGGGCGGATGCCGTGGTGGCCGCACTGCGCCAGCCGCCTGACGCCGCTCGGGGGAGGAGGATCGCGACGCGCTACTCCTGGGATGCCATCGGGCCTCAACTACTGGACGTATACCATCGGGTCGCCTCCGCCAGCGATTGACACGAGGCTGTGTTCCCCGCCGTAATGGCTTATGACCGATAGACTGGCCACATGATCGAGTGTGGCAACTGCGGTTTCCTCAGTACGCCAGGTAGCAACTTCTGCTCTCGCTGCGGAGCCAAGCTGGGCACCACACCCAGCGCTGACATCACCAATTCCATCCCATCTTACGAAGAAGAGATCATCATCGGTGATGTGACCGACGAGGAAGCGAACGACATCGCGGCGCTCGCGGAAGGCAAGGCGTTGCTGATCGTTACCCGTGGGGGTGCCGACCGCGAACGGGTGCTGCTTGATAAACCCATCACCCAGGTAGGGCGGGCCCCCGAATCCGACATCTTCCTTGACGACATCACCGTGTCGCGGCATCACGCCGATTTCCTCATCGACGAGGACGGCGGCGTCGGCATCGTCGATCAGGGTTCCATGAACGGCACGTATGTGGATAAGGCGTTGATCGACGGCACCCAGGTACTGCGCCCCGGCGATGAGGTACAGATCGGTAAATTCCGGATGCTGGTGTTCTTCACCGAACGCGAGGCCGTCTGATGGCATCGGGTGGGCTGCGCAGTATAGGCAGCATCTTGCCACTGCTGCGCGCCGATTTCCCTGAGACCACCATCTCGAAGATCCGCTTCTTAGAGGGCGAAGGGTTGGTGTCACCGGAGCGGGCTCCCTCAGGATACCGGCGTTATTCGCAGGCAGACGTGGAGCGATTGCGTTACATCCTAAAGATGCAGCGCGACTATTACATGCCATTGAAGGTGATCCGCGACCGGTTGGAAATGCTAGATCGTGGCGTAGAGCCGCCACAGGTGGAAACCCCGGATGGCCCCGCCGAAATCGAGGAACCGGTGGCTCATGACGAGGCGGAGACAGCAGAGCATCGCCCCATGAAGCTCACCAAGCGGGAACTGATCCAGCTATCCGGGCTATCAGAGGCATCATTTTTGGAACTGGAGCGGCAACAGTTGGTGATGTCGCGACGGGGCACACTGCACTACGGACGCGAGGCGTTGATGATCTGCGTCTGCTACCGCAAACTGCAAGGTTACGGCATGGATATCCGACATCTTCGAGTCATCAAGAAATATGCCGAGCATGAGGCGAGCATGGTGGAGCAGCAACTCACCCCGATGCGGCGTGGTGCCGACATCGCCGAGGCATTGCAAGAACTCACCCAGTTGGTCATTCAGACACACGGCGCGCTGATGTATCTGGTGATGCGCCGCTGACACCCGAGCGGCTAAATACGGAAACCGGCCATCCATACCCGCCGTTGCTGGCAGCAGCACGGTGAGCCGTGGAATGCCGCTGCGTTTTGCGGTGCCGTCACCGAGGCTGTGAAAATGCCCGCTTCGATCAGTCTCATCCGTGAAGCATTACTTTAGGTTTTGGCGGCTGGGAACGGCTTCCTGTTTGGAGTGGCCCCAGTCGGTGTCTAACGTGTAATCACACCCTTGTGGTTCGAGGAGGATGCCATGGTCGCAGGTCGCGCTGAGCAGGACGCGCTGTTCGACGAAGAGCCACTGCCCGCCATGGGGTTCCGGGGCCCAGTGGCAGCGACTGCCGCCGGAGTGTCCTATCGGCAACTTGACTACTGGGCCCGCACCGGACTGGTGCTTCCCGAACTGCACGCCGCTACCGGCTCAGGCTCGCAACGACTGTACTCATTCCGCGACGTGGTGTTGCTGCGCCTGGTCAAGCGGCTGCTTGATACCGGTATCTCTTTGCAGCAGATTCGCGTGGCGATGGATTACCTGCGCACCAGGGGGGTACGCGACCTTACCTCGCTCACGCTGCTGTCAGACGGCACCAGCGTTTTCGAGGCCGCCGACGACGACGAGGTGCTGGACATCGTGAAAGGTGGGCAGGGCGTATTTGCCATCACCCTTGGCGGCATCGTGCGCGACGTTGAGGGCAGCATCGCGGAACTTCCGGCGATTTTAGAAGCACAGCCGCTGGACGAACTCGCCGCCCGGCGACTGCGCCGCGCCGGCTGACTGGCGATGCTCAGCCCTGGCCGATGTCTTGCAACAGTTCTCGATACCAACCCAGGGTGGCGTCGAACGGTTTGTGCCCGGCGATGCGGGTAAAGGCGATGGTGGTGAGTTCGTCGCCTGCCTCCTCATCCATGCCGACGACCCCTGCGCGCCCCTCCAGGGCCGATTTGACGGCTAAACCGGCGGTGGCGCGGATGAGCGCCAGGTCTTCATCGTTCGATGCCGCAGAGCGGCTGAAATAGCCGGATTTAAACACCAGTACCTTCCGGGCGTCTAACAGCGCGGCGAACTGGTTGGCGAACCACTCGCCAGGGTTGATCTTGTCTAGTTTGACGTGGCCGAAGGCGTCGCGGGGGATGTCGGCACCAGCCTTCTCCAGTTCTGCGACGATCTCGGGCACCCCAGCGCCCTCTGAGATGAACACGTTTACGCAACCGATACGATCCATCACGGCCTTGAGCCGGGTGGCTTCGACGGCGATGTCCACCGGTACCTCAGGGACGTAGAGGGCGTGTGCCTCCCAGGTCTCGCGGGTAAGTCCCACCTCGGGCAGCCATTGTTGGGCATCCAGCCAGGCGCGGTAACGCCGGGTGGTCTCCGCCGCCAAATAGCCACAGTTGCGCCCCATGATCTCGTGCACGATGAGTACCCGAGAGTTGGCGTTGTGCTCGGCGATGACGTTGGCGGCGAATCGCGCGCCCTGATCGGCGGCTGTCCAGGCTCCGAGAGACTGACGGATGGGCACGATGTCGTTGTCGATGGTTTTTGGCAAGCCCACCACGGTGAGTGGATAGGAATTACTGGCCAGATATGCTGCCAGGTCGGCGGCGGTGGTGTTGGTGTCGTCACCGCCGATGGTGTGCAGCACGTCCACCCCATCCTTTGCCAACTGATCGGCGGCGACCTGCAACGGGTTGGTGTCTTCCGGCACCAGTCCGCGCCGTATCAGGTCGGCGGTGTTGGTGAGCTTGACGCGCGAGTTTCCGATGGGGGAGCCGCCGAAGGCGTAGAGTCGCGCGATGTTGGCACGAGCCTCCGGCGTGAAGACGATGGAATCGCCTTGCAACAGCCCCTCGTAGCCATGACGGTACCCGATGATCTCCACATTCGGTGCGACGCGCTCGTACTCCTCGACCAAAGCGGCGATGGCGGACGACAGGCACGGGGCATACCCGCCCGCGGTGAGGAAAGCGACCTTACGGATCATCGATGTTCCTTTCGATTCGAGGCGACACCAAATCAAGGTGGTGCTGATTCGTCGGCCCGACGCGGCACCAGCCTGTTTTGGCGCTACCAGCCTAATGGCAGGGGCACCCCAGATTTGTCAGTTTGGAATCGCAACCTCCGGTACGCGACGTTGAACTCGGTCGAACGACGGCGGCATATGAAGAATCTTGCGTTTGGTGCCCAAAAGTCAGCAAAAATTGGCTGTGGATAACCCATTTTGTTCCCTTGACAGCATGTCAGGATTTCTTTGCGTATTCGTGTGCCAGCGAAAGGAGATGGAATAGTGCGGGTGAAATGGCTTACCATAGCGGTTTTCGCCGCGGTGTTGTCGCTGAGTGGGTGTTCAGGCGAAGTAGTTGAGCCGCAACAGTCATTTTCCAGCGCGCAGGAGCGGCTGTATCAGGATGCGTTCGAGGTTTACTCGCAGTTCTTCGAGTTGGATTACGCGCTGGAACAGCTAGGTGGGGCAGAGACCCTGCCAGATGAGATCAAGCAGTACGTGATGGGCCCGGAGCTGGAAAGCATCACCCAGGCGTTGTACAACGGATGGCAGCTTGGGTTGCACTACACGGGCGAAAACAGCGATGTTATCGATAGCTGGCAACGTATCTCCGACCCGGAACAGGGGAGCGGGGCATTCCTGCGTATTGCGGTCTGTCGCCACCATGAGTCAACAGATCTGTTGGACGCCGAAGGCGCGGTGCGGATAGCCGCGAACACCCGGATCGTGTTGGCGGAGGTGTCATTTGCCCGAGACAGCGACGGGAGCATCAAGGTATACGACGTGGCTACCGAGAAGGTGGAGTCATGTCCCTTCTGATCCCGCTACTGCTCGCGGCTTCGCTGTCGTGTTGGCCCGCGCCCGTTGGTTTGTTGCCCAGCGATGGGAATGACGGCTACACGAACACCACC
Source organism: Propionibacteriaceae bacterium (assembly GCA_031255975.1). Lineage (GTDB taxonomy): Bacteria > Actinomycetota > Actinomycetes > Propionibacteriales > Propionibacteriaceae > WRGV01. The sequence continues at coordinate 9,098 of JAIRRM010000056.1, forward strand.
ACTTCCACCAGTGCCGACGGCAACACTGTGGGAGTGACAGTGGAACAGAGCGGCACTACCACATCCGGCGGCTCCGGTGGCTCTGGCGGTTCAACCGGCGTTACACCCCTATCGCGTAAATATGCCTGTACCGACTCGCGGTGGCAATCGCTATGTGCTCCGAATCCGCGACCGAACACGCCGCCCCGAAAACCAACTACGGCGGAGATCGCCAGACAGGCGGCAGCACAACTCACCCTGCCCGCTGTCATTCCGACGGTGCAGCCAAACCCGGCGGATAACGAATGGGACATGCTTGCCGTGGGGTTTCCGCTCTGGTTGTATGCCCCGGTACCAGCACCGCTGAGCCAAACGCTCACCCAGAGTGGGCTCACACTCACCCTGAGAGCCACCCCAGTGTGGTTCACCTTCGGGTTGGGCAACGGTGCCACAGTCTCTTGCGCCCGGCCACAAGCCAGGCCGGGCAACTTGGCCGATCCGATGACTCCAGCCCCGGCGTGTGGTTACGTATACCTTGATCCCGGCGTCTACACCATCTCGCTTGCGCTAACCTGGCGCGTCGACTGGACGGCTGCCGGACTCAGTGGCAGCTTCGAGCACACCCCACCAGGCACTGTGTCTCCAGAGCCGCTTCCCATTGGCGAGCTACACGCTGTCATCACCACCGCGGGCGATGACTGATCGGGCTGGACAGGAGGAAGATGCCAATGAAGACGTTGCGGCAAACATGGCTGCATGAACGCGGGGTGAGCATCTCGGTGTTCACCGTGATCGCCGTCGGTGCCTTGTTGATCGCCGGAGGTCTGGCTATGGATGGGGCCGCTGCGGCGCAGGCGCATCGCCGCGCGGAGGCAGCGGCGGCTCAGGTGGCGCGAGTGGGAGCGGACGCGGGTGCCGCGTTCAGATTGGCGGGTGCGGATGGTGGCCCAGCGGCGCTCCAGGCGGCTCGCTTGACGGCGGCCAACTATCCCGGGATTGAGTTTGAGATGAGGATGAGTGGGGGACAGGTGGCGGTGTACACCACCGCACGGGTGGATACCACTTTCCTACAGTTCATTGGCATCCGTAGCCTCACGGTGAGCGGCTACGCCAGCGCAGCCCTGATACCGACACCGCCGGGATGAAAGTGGCTTTCCCATCCGACAAGGTAAAACACCACAAGGATCAGCTAGCCCCCAAACTACACCTTTGTAGTTCTCATGAAATCATTGACAGCCCCGCGCGATGGGACTACAAAAGAAGTACGCCCAACCGCAAGGGAGGGCGAGGCTCCAGAGGAAAGCCATCAGGTCGCCGCCACTGCGGTTCGGGAATGGGCCCAGGTAGGCAGGCTGATCGGTGGTAGCCCGGCGAGCCGAGCCGTCGGAGATGGACGACCCAGGTATGAGGTCCCGAAGGGGAAGTCAGGACCTGGACACCTCGGAAACGGGGTGGGTCGTAGCATTGAAGACGAACTCTCTGGCGCGAGCCAGGGGATCGCTGCGGGAAACCGGAGCGGAACTCCGGGAGACCGGGGTGATCGGGATGCGAAAGCAGCCCGGTCAGGTCTACGCAAGTAGGCCGACCTGATCCACGAAAGTGGGTCGACGGCCAGCGGTGGCGTGGTCGGCGGAATCGCAAGACGCGCCCGCCCGCCACCGAAGGCCAACGGGTCACGGCTTGAGCCTTCATGCCCGCACAGCGCGTCGCAAGACGAGTCGGTGTGGGACGCGCAGGGGTAAGCGCGCTGGGGGAGCGAACGTGACTTGGCCAGAGCCGGGGCCCACCGGCCAGGCGGCGGGGCCCAGCCGACTCATACTCGGCTGGGCCCCGCTTTATGCTTTCGTACATTCCTACCAAGCGATGCCTATCTGGCGCGTGAGGCGCGCCGACGGCCCGGATACCGGAGGCAACTTCAGATTCACTGCTGCTCCGTGCGCTGGCAGACCAAGCAGATTTCACTCCAAAACCCAGAAAACGCCGAAGGCCCCCCGGATTTCTCCGAGGGGCACTTCGGCGTTCTTGGAAGTGGGATTTACCCCACAAACGGCACCAAGGCGAGCACCACACCACCGGCCATTGCCGAAGCAACCTGACCAGCAGCGTTCGACCCCATGGCGTGCATGAGGATGAAGTTGGTGTAATCGGCCTGGGTGGCCTCCTTCTGCACCACGCGGGATGCCATCGGGAAGGCCGAGATGCCAGCCGCGCCAATGAGCGGGTTGAACTGGCCCTTGTAGAAGATGCGGTACACATGCCCGAACAGCACGCCTACTGCGGTGTCCATCACGAACGCGAACAGACCGAGGCCCATGATCATAGCCGTCTGGAGGTTGATGAAGTTCTCCCCCAGCATGGTCGAGCCGATGGCCAGGCCCAAGAACAGGGTGACGATGTTGTTCAGTTCGTTCTGTGCCGCACCGGACAGACGCTCCACCACGCCGCACTCACGCATCAGGTTGCCGATCATCAACGAGCCGACCAGCGGCAACGCGAATGGTACGAGCAGACCAACGAGAATGGTGAGCAGCACCGGGAAGATGATGCGCGTGGTGCGCGAAATCTCACGGGAGCTGTACGGCATCTTGATAGCGCGAGCCTTCTTGGAGGCCATGAGCTTCATGACCGGCGGCATGATGAGTGGAACGAGCGACATATACGAGTACGCTGCCACCGTGATCGGCCCCAGCATGTGTGGAGCCATCTTGGCAGACACGTAAATCGATGTTGGCCCGTCAATAGCACCGATGATGCCGATGGACGCGGCCTCCTGACGGGAGAACCCGAGGACGACGGCGAGCGTCATGGTGATGAAGATACCAGCCTGGCCGGCGGCACCGAGAAGCACCATCTTCGGGTTTTCCAACAGCGGACCGAAGTCGGTCATGGCACCGATACCGATGAAGATGAGCAGCGGGAACAGCTCGTTCGCCACACCCATGTCATACAGGCTCGACAACATGCCGTGCTTGTTGGCGTCAGCGAGGACATAGTCGCCGATGGCGCCACAGGTTTCCACGAAGCCTTCCTTAGCGGCATGGCAATAGCTCGCGAGATTTACCATGGCTTCGGTGATGATTTCCTGGCCCGTCGCGGTAGCGACGGTCACTGTCTCACCGATCAACTGATGGGTGATGACATCGAACGTCTGGCCTTTGAAAATCCCATCGGAGATGACGGTCACCGGCCCCTGAATGGCCGGGGTGACCTCGACATACTCGCCCATGAAGGACGAAATCGGAAGGTTCGCCCAAATGCAGCCGCTGCCGATCGGTAGGAGCAGCAGGGGTTCGAAATCGTAAACGATTGCGAGCACCAGCAGGACGCACCCTATGCCGATCATAATAGCGGCCTGCCAAGTGAAGTTGGTCAAACCAACCAGCAGGTCATTGAGTGTATCTGAGTTCATGAGTCAGAACCTCACTCGAAGCTGATGAGGGCCTCGCCGAACTTGACCTGCTGGCCAGCGGAGACGAGAACGGCGGCGACCGTACCGGTCACCTCAGACTTGATGTCGTTCTTCATCTTCATGGCCTCCAGGATCAAAACGGTATCGCCCTTGTTGATCTTGTCGCCAGCCTTGACAGTGATCGAATCGATCGTGCCCGGCATCGGAGCGGTGACCTTGGCACCCTTGCCGGCAACCGGCGCGGGAGCTGCGGGAGCCGGAGCAGCCTCAGCCTTGGGGGCGGGGGCAGCCTCAGCCTTAGGAGCCGGAGCAGCGACCGGGGCGGCGGGAGCCGAACCGGCCTCGGTGACGGTGAAATCACCAGCGGCGGTCTTCGTGACGTCCAAGACGTAGGTCTTGTTCTCAATGGTCAAAGTGATCTGAGGCATTTTCTTAACTCCGTTGCCAAGTGTGGTTCATCATGCTGCGGCCAATGGAGACCCAGCGGCTATCGGTAAGCCCGCTACCGGACTTATTTGCGGTCAAGGCGGGGCCGCCGTGACCAAGGGCGAAATGAACAGCAGCGGCAATCGCTGCGAGATCGTCATCGGTAAGCTCACTGGTCGCGACAGCAGCCGCGGCGGGAGCTTCAGCCTCTTCCTCTTCCTCTTCCTCTTCAGGCTTCGGCGGGAATACA
>JAIRRM010000068.1 GCA_031255975.1 Propionibacteriaceae bacterium
AGCCGCCGCCGCCAAAGCCGCACAAATGTTCACCATCGTCAATCCGAATAACCCCACCGGGAACTATGTGGACGAAACTACTGCGGCTGCCATTGCCACCATGCTGGCTAAAACCCACACCCCGCTCATCGCCGATGAAGTATTCTTCCCATTCACTTTGGATGACACACCTAAAACCCTTCCCCGGTTGGCAAACTTGGAAGGTGTTGTAACTTTCAGCTTGGATGGCCTCTCTAAACTGCTCGCGGCACCAGGGTTGAAGCTCGGTTGGATTCGTCTCACCGGCCCGGCTGCGTTGACTAGCGAATATGCCCGCAGCCTTGACCTAATCGCCGATAGTTATTTAGCGGTTGGCTCCCCCATCGCTTTAGCGTTACCGGCGCTGCTCGACCACGCCGACGCTGCCGTAGTCCGTATCAAAGAGCGTCTTGCCGCCAACTTAAGCGCCGCCCAAAACATATTCTCCGCTGCCAGCGGACTCAGGGTGCGATATAGCGCTGGTGGTTGGATGGCGCTCATAGACACCCCACCACTCACCCCCGGTACCGAGTTGGCCTATAGCGTTTTACGACAAGGTCAAATCTTCATACACCCTGGCTGGTTTTACGACCTAGATTCCCCGCGCGCGCTCGCTTTGTCGCTGCTGCCGGAGCCGACATCGTTTGCGGCTAGCTGCCATATTCTCAGGGAGGTCATAGAATCGGTTGAATGAGCGAAACGCTACATAGCAATATCTTCGATGTCGCCCTGGTGTTAGAGGGTGGTCAGATGCGGGTGTCATATACCGCCCCGCTCATTGTCAAACTCATTCAAGAACAGCTGTGGTTCGACTATGTATGCGGTACGTCTGCCGGTTCATCGCACGCTGTCAACTACCTTTCCCGCGATGCTGAGCGGGCGCGTAAATCGTTTGTGGAGTTCTGCGGCGACCCTAAAATCGGCGGTTGGCTAGGCTATTTCAAGGGTAAGGCTCGTTTCGATGCCGAATACGTCTACGAGCACACCGCCGGGCCAAACGATGCTTGGCCGTTTGATTTTGCAACTTTCCGCGCCAACCCCGCCCAGATGCGCCTTGCCACCTTCGATGTGGCTGCGGGTAAAGAGGTGTGGTGGACAAAAGACGACTGCCCAACGCTGGCCGACCTGATGGTACGGGTACGTTCGTCGTCTGCTATGCCGATTTTGATGAAGCCCACTTTCATTGATAACCGTATGTATTACGACGGTGGCTGCGGCCCGAACGCCGGTATCCCGCTACCGCAGGCGCAACGCGACGACTACCGCAAGTTCCTCATTGTGCTCAGTCAGCCACGCGGATTCAAGAAGGATTCCGACGGCCCAGATTTGGCGTTCAAACTATGGTTGCGGCGGCATCCGCACGTTGTCCACGGGTTGCTTTCCCGTACCGAACGCTACGACCGTATCCGGGCCGAGATCGCCGAACTGGAGGCGAGCGCAGACGCGTACGTCTTCTACTCCGACGCCATCCCCTACCCCAGCGCCACCCAGAACGTCGCGCAACTCGCCGCCAACTACGAGGCCGGTACGGCGCAGTTGGAGCAGGAGTGGCCCCGGCTGCTGGAATGGCTCAGCCCGCACATCCGCGGCGATTAATCGTCCGAATCAGCAGGTTTGACGTAAGTGACGCTCTTATCGGTGCAAAGATGGGGTGTCGGGGAACAGCCCCCGCCGTAGGGTCTGGCGCAACAGCGTGTCGGCCCGTGACATCACGAGGAGGAAATGTGCGCGGTTTCGGTATGCACACCGTTAATGACGTGGGATGGATCGAGAAGGATCGTCCGGCATGTGGCCCGCTCGATGCGATCATTCGCCCGACCATCGTCGCCCCCTGTAGCTCTGACACCCATGCGTCGCATGGCGGCTCAGGCCCCAAGACCGAAATGATTCTTGGACATGAAGCCGTTGGCATCGTTGACGAGGTTGGCGCAAGTGTCACCCGATTCAAGGTCGGCGACTACGTCGCCGTACCGTGCGTCACACCTGATTGGCTGGAACCAGGCGTACAGAACACCACCGCGTTCACGCATGATGTCCGTATGTTTGGCTCGTTTAAGTTCCTTGGCGTGAAGGACGGCACCATGGCCGAGTTCTTCCACGTCAATCAGGCCGACGCCAACTTGGCACTCATCCCCGAAGGTGTCAGCCCCGAGGCGGCGCTGATGACCGTCGATATGATGTCCACCGGTTTCCGGGGCGCAGAACTGGCCGAGATTGAAGCGGGTGACACCGTGGTCGTCATCGGTATCGGCCCCGTCGGCCTGATGGCTATCGCCGGGGCGGCCCTGATGGGCGCAGGCCGTATCATCGCCGTAGGCACCCGTCCGAAGGCTATGGAGATCGCCACCAGCTACGGTGCCAGCGAGTTCATCTCGTACAAGGACGGCCCACTGCTCGATCAGGTGATGGCCCGCACCGATGGCAAGGGCCCGCACAAGGTCATCATCGCCGGCGGCGACGGCAAGACACTCGGCGAGGCAGTGGCGATGACCCGTCCTACCGGCATCATCAGCAACATCAACTTCTACGACGTGAGCGACAAGGTGGAGTTCCCGATGCTGTGGTGGGGGCTCGGCATGGCCGACAAGACCATTCGCGGTACGTTCTGCACCGGCGGCGCGGAACGCATCGTGCGTCTGATGGACATGATTAAGTACGGGCGCATCGATCCCACCTTGATGATTACGCACAAGTTCGACGGCTTCGACCAACTACCTGAGGCGTTCGATCTGATGGACAAGAAGTCTCCTGATCTCATCAAACCGATCGTCTATTTGCGCTAAGTCGGTTTCCCCATCCCTTAAACGCCAGTTTGGGGCCACCCTTCATTGAAAGGTGGCCCCAAACTGCGTTTAGCCGCGCGTGACGGCAGTTTCAGTAACGAATCGAAACCACCGGCTTGATGAGATCCGCTGGCTTGTCCTTCATCAGCATCACGGCGTCCTCGACGTGCTCAAGCCCCTCGAAGCGGTGCGTTATCAACTGCGACGGGTCGACACGGCCGGTGAGCACCAACTGCGCCAGCTTCTCCATCCGTAGCCGCCCACCGGGCATCAGGCCACCGTGGATGGTCTTGTGACCCATACCGACACCCCACGCCTCGCGCGGTATCTTGATGTAATCGCCGCTGCCGAGGTAGTTGATGTTGCCGATGGCACCACCGGGTTTCAGCATCCGTATCGCGGTGTCGAAGGTGTCATTGTCGCCACCGGCGATGATGACGCGGTCAACGCCCTTGCCGTTCGTGCGATCAAGAATCTGATCGTGCAGCGGGCCCTCTTTGTAGCTGATGATGTCGGTGGCACCAAACGAGCGGGCAACCTGCACACAGTTGGGGCGGGTGCCGACGGCGAACAGGTTGGCCGCGCCACGCAGCACTGCACCACGCACCGCCATCAGACCCACCGGGCCGATACCGATGACGCACACGTCGTCGCCGTATTTCACCCCGGCCAGTTCGGAGCCATGTAGCCCGGTCGGAACCATGTCGGAAAGCATCGCGCCGGTTTCGGGCTCAATGCCGTCTGGCAGCAACGCCAGGTTGGCGTCGGCCTCATTGATGTGGATGAACTCGGCGAATACGCCGTCCTTGCTGTTGGAGAACTTCCAACCGCCAAGCATCCCACCGGAATGCACCGAATAGCCGCTCTGGGCCTCCAACGAACCCCAATCAGGGGTGATGGCGGGCATAATCACCCGGTCACCAGGCTTGAAAACCTTGACCATGTCGCCGACTTCGACAACTTCGCCGACGCCCTCATGGCCGAGGACGAGATTATGACGGTCGCCGATGGCACCCTCCCAGACGGTGTGAATGTCTGAGGTACAGGGGGCGAGTGCGAGTGGGCGGACGATGGCGTCCAAGGGGCCGCAGGTAGGCCGCGGCTTTTCAATCCAGCCGGTCTTATCGAGGCCGAGCATTGCGAATGCCTTCACGGGTTCTCCGTTCTCCAGGTGGTAATAGCTGCCGATCCGATCCGGATTCGGCCAACTATTCAGCCTGCCAGAATGAAGAGTCTCGCGCAGGAAAAGCGACCGAATCCATCAACTCGATTAGCTGACAGCACAACTTATTTTCCCGGTTCTGCGGCGAGGCACCCGTCATCCGGCAAGCGCCAACGCACTCGGTTGAGGTGGATGGGCCAGAGACACCGCGCGGTAAACACCGAACAAACTGGCTACCACAACCGCGCCAAACCCCGCCAAAACCGCGACATATCCGGGAACTCCGGCCAACTGCGCAAAAAGCTCCAGTGGCGTATTGGGTTCTGGCCAATTTATAAACAGATAGTTGGAATCCAACAGCTTGTTTAGCGGATAATCCACCGCCATCAGGCCAAGTCCGATGCCCAACACCGCTGGATAGTAGCGGAAGGACGGTTGTAGCACCCCGGAGGCGATGGCACCGAGCGGCACGAAAATGATAATCAGGTGCGACACCACAAACAGAATGAAGTACAGCGACAGATACGAGTAGTGCGCGTACGGCACCCCCGGCGTGGCGATGGCGGCGGCCGCACCCGGCAGATACAGGCCGTATGCGAAGTTCAGCAGCACCTTATTACGGGTGAGCACCGTGAGCGGCAGGACGATGCCGCCCGAACTGCACAGATGCAGCGGCAGATTGTTCTTGGCGTACGTCTCCGGGTCTACCGCCACCAGCAGGAACGCCGGCACCACCCAGCCGATGAAGCACCACAACCCCAACCATTTGGTGATGTTCCAGGCTCGTTCCTTGTCCAGCAGCGCGATGCGCTTCATAACCTGGAAGAACCACACGCACACCGCCGCCGACAACGCAATCCAGATCAGGTGCGGGGTACCGAACGTGACAAACAACGACCACTGCGGTGCATCGCGCGTAAACAGGATGTCTAACCATTCCACAGAAGGTGACGCTACCTTCCGACAGGGTGCGACACAGGACGGTTTCACTGAGGATTCTCTGTGAAGTCCGGGATCAGGTTTCCATCACGGCCACCGGGCCAAGTACTCCCAGCCCTCAGAACTGGCGCGGCCAACTCTTGGGAGACACCCCTCCGCATCAAAAGGGTTGCCGCTAACAACGCTTATACGTTGAACCTGAACTCCACCACGTCGCCGTCGCGCATCACGTAATCCTTGCCCTCGATACGGGCTTTGCCGGCGGCACGGGCGGCGGTGATGGAGCCAAGTTCCACCAGGTCGTCGTAAGAGACGATCTCGGCTTTGATAAAACCGCGCTGGAAGTCGGTGTGAATGACGCCAGCGGCCTCGGGGGCCGTCCAACCCTGGTGGATTGTCCAGGCACGAGCCTCCTTCGGCCCGGCGGTGAGAAAGCTCTGCAAGCCGAGGGTGGCGAATCCAACGCGGGCCAGCTTGTCAAGACCGGGTTCACTGACTCCCATCTCGTCTAAGAACTCGCGCGCCTCGTCTTCGCTCATCTCGGTCAGTTCCGCCTCGAACTTGGCGTCAAGGAAGATGGCTTCAGCCGGAGCGACTATCTCGCTCATTCGCTCGCGTAGCGCGGCGTCGGCGAGTTCGTCAGCAGCGCAGTTGAAAACGTAGATGAACGGCTTGGCGGTGAGTAGCCACAGGTCGCGCAGCGGTGCCGGGTCGAGCCCGGCGGCAAAGATGGTCTGACCCGCCGCGAGAGTTTCGTACGCCTTGAGCCACGCCTCATATTTCGGACGCGACTCTTTTTTGATCCTCGCTTCCTTCTCCAGCCTCGGCAACGCCTTTTCCATGGTCTGTAGGTCGGCGAGAATTAGCTCGGTGGTGACGGTCTCAATATCGGACGCGGGGTTGACCGCCCCGTCCACATGCGTCACATCGTCGTCTGTGAAAACCCTGGTCACCTGGCAGATGGCATCGGCTTCGCGGATGTTGGCGAGGAAGGCGTTGCCCATGCCCTCACCCTGCGACGCGCCTTTGACGATGCCCGCGATGTCAACAAAGGTGACGGTGGCGGGTACGACTCGCTCGGAGTGGTACATGTCGGAGAGCACCTGCAAACGCGGGTCAGGCACCCCCACGATGCCGGTGTTCGGCTCGATGGTGGCGAACGGGTAGTTGGCCGCCAGCACGCTGTTACGGGTGAGCGCGTTGAACAGGGTGGATTTGCCCGCGTTGGGCAGCCCGACGATTCCGATGGTTAGTGCCACGGGGTAAGCCTACCTGTGGTGGCGCGGATGAGCCGCCGTACGGTGGCATACCCGACTTCACCGACAGGGGCGACGAGCGAGAGTCGCTATGACGATTCGACATAGCCTTTAAGCACAGCAGACCGACCCCTGTTCAGCTGAGGTTTGCCCCAGTCACAGCCCCAACGTTGCCAGTGGGATAACAGCCACACCGTCGGCGCGGGTGTAGGCATATTCAGTGGCGGTGATGATGGCCAACGCCCCCGGCGCGCCACTACTTTGGGTGTCCACCCTGGCTGCGAAACTCAGCAGTTTGGCAGCAGCGGCGTCCAGTACGTGTTGCGCTGTACCTAACTTGACCTCAAATGCGGCCCAGCGGTTATACCCAGCGGTCACCACTGCGTCCACCTCGACGCCAGTTTCGTCGCGGTAGTGAGAGACTGCCCCACCTAATCCCCCGGCATAAACCCGTAAATCATGCACTGCCAGCGATTCGAAGAGAAAGCCGAGAGTCTTCATATCACGGCGAAGTTCAGCTGGCCCAGCTTGCAGCAGTGAAGCCGCCAACGCCGGGTCAGTCAAATGGTGTTTCGGTAAGGTACGTACTCGCGCTTTCGAGCGAAGCACCGGAGACCAAGCTGTGAGCGGTTCATAGAGCATCAACCGCTGCAGGGCATTCAGGTACGCGCCAACGGTGCTCGGGTCAAGTTTGACACCCATGCCGGTAGTGTCCGCAGCAAGAGTGACCAGGGTAGCTTCGGCGGCTATATTGCGCGCCAGCGCACCCAGTAGAGCGAACAGGCGCTTCGGGTCACGACGCACCCCATCAACCGCTTTGATATCGCCAAACACTATCTCCTCTAGGTAATCGTGTACGTTGGCACGGGCCTGAATGAGACTACGATGCTGGTCGGCCGGCCATCCGCCATGGCACAACCGCTCGATGATGCCGTCTAGGGAAAGCGGTGCCCTGCCCCCGTCAACCCGTTCCCCATTAAGCAAGGTATCCAGGGAGACTTCGGCGCTGGAATGACTCGACTCTGCCAACGAAAGTGTACGCATCCGCATACGACTGAAACGACCCGCGCCCGAATGCCGCGACTCATCATCACGCGGAGTGGCCGACCCCGTGAGAATAAACAGGCCGTCCTCGCCCCGGTCATCGACTTCGCGGCGAACCGCATTCCACAAACCGGGAACCAACTGCCACTCGTCAATCAACAGCGGAGTTTTACCTTGCAGCAGATTACGTGGGGCCAGCTCAGCCGTTTCTCGGGCAGCCGAATCCACATCGAGGCGTACTTCCGATACAGCCTGACGACGCGCCGTCTCGGTCTTGCCGCACCCTTTTGCGCCTTCAATGAGCACCGCGCCGATTCTGCCCAAGTGCTCGGCCAACACGCCATCGGCGACACGTGGCAGATATTTCCTTGCCATATCTGCATTCTCCTGCCTCTTATAACCCCTTTTACTAGTATAAATGGGTTTCTGCGGAGCTTTTAACTGGGTTTCTGCGGAGGTTCTAGCTGGGTTTCTGCGGATTTTTAAGCCGGGTCAACTACAGCGAAGGCGGCGCGCATCCAGGCCGAACCTACGTAACTACCGCCCTTCCGCACTATGCCCCTGATAGAACGCTTGCAGCGCGGCGGCCAGGTACGGCACGTCGTCTACATGACACAGTTCGCGCGCCGAGTGCATGGAGAGCAACGGGATGCCGACGTCAACGGTGTTGATGCCGAGCCGAGTAGCGGTGAGCGGGCCAATGGTGGTGCCGCAAGCCACCGAATTGTTGGAGACAAACACCTGCGTCGGCACCCCGGCGGCCTTACAGGCTCGCAGCCACAGCGCCTCGCCGGAAGCTTCGGTGGTGTAGCGCTGCTTGGCGTTCACCTTCAGCAGCGGGCCGCCGCCCAACACCGGGCGGGCGTCGGGATCGTGTAACTCGGGGTAGTTGGGATGTACCGAATGCCCGGCGTCGGCGGAAACCACCCACGAGCGGGCGAACATACGCTGGGTGTCGTCGTAGTTCATGTTGAAACCGTGAGCGATACGCCCCAGCACCTGCTCCAAGAACGGCCCGGCGGCACCGGAACGGGTGGCCGAACCGACTTCCTCGTGGTCGTTGCATACCAGGAGTTGCACGTCGGCTACGGGGCTGGCGACGGCGATGGCGCACAGCCCGGCATAGACACTGGAGAGGTTGTCGAGCCGACCGGCGGCGAGCAGGCTCCCGTCCGCACCGATCCGCTCGGGTGGCTGAGTGAGGTACGCAAAAAGGTCGTGCCCAACGATGTCGGCGGGGTTAACCCCCATGGCGTCGGCGACCAACGCCAGGATGCCTCTGGACGCGGCATCGGTGCCGTCCAGTGCGTAAACCGGCATCAGATGACGCTGTTGGTCGAGTTGCAGCCGCTCGTTCACACCCCGGTCAAGATGCACCGCTAACTGCGGGATACGTAGCCAAGGACCGGTTTTGCCAAGATGAATCTCGCCAGACGCGGTGACGATACGACCAGCCAACCCGAACTCCCGGTCAAGCCAGGAGTTCAGCAGCGGCCCGCCGTACACCTCCATACCAGCCTGGGCGAATCCGACGCTACGATGCTCCGGCTGCGGTTTCAGCTTGAAACCCGGCGAATCGGTATGCGCGCCGACGATGCGCAACGCGGTGGAGTCAGTGAGCCGCGCCGGCAGCCGGTACGCGATGATGGCCCCGTCGCGGATGATGTAGTGGCCGCCTTCGGCCCCGTCCCAGGCGTCAACTTCGCGCTGCTCGGTAAACCCAGCCTGAGTGAGGCGACACGCCACCTCGGCTACGGCGTGGTACGCGGATGGGGACGCGGCGATGAACGCGGCGAAATCGGCGGCGGTGGCAGCTGCTGGCATGAGGTTCAGTCTAATGACCGACGTCGGCCCGGCGGTTGCGACTACGCGCGGGTGTTTCTCGGCGCTCGCCTTGGATTTCTTCGTCCTGCCACGAGAAGCGCCAGCGGTATTTCTGCGGTTTGCGGAGCCGCAGCCCGCGCCCTAGCTGAAAAACCGGCCACCCACCCAGCGGGTTTTGTCAGTGGCGGCTGCGATGATGGAGACATGGAAACATACTGGATTGCTGTCGTCGGCGTCGCTGGGTTACTGCTGGGGTTCGCCGTCGCCTGGCTGATCACCGGGGCACTGGGGCGGGCAAAGGTGGCCGAGGCCAAAGCAGACGCCGAACGCTGGCGAGCAGAGGTGGAGACGGCGCGGTTGGAGACCGCCAACGTGCGGGCTGAAGCCGAGACGATACGCGCCAACTTCGCCGAGATGAAAGCCACTGCTGCGGCGGCGCAGGCGCAACGTGACGCGGCTCTCGCACGGGTACAAGATGCCGCGAAAGATCGAGAAGCTGCCGAAAACAGATTCCGGGTGCTTTCTGCGGAGATACTGCAAACGCAGAGCAAACAGGTGGAGGCAAGCGCCACGGAACGGCTAAAGCAGACCGAAGCGGTGCTTGCCCCGGTCAAAGAAAACCTTGGCAGGCTGCAAGACGAGTTGGCCAAGGTGCAGCAGCAGCGAGCGGCGCTTGACGCCGACCTCAAGGCGCAGGTCTTTACGGTGAAAACGGCCAGTGACCAGTTGCAGGCCGAGACGAAGGCGCTGGCGACGGCGCTCAGCAAACCGCAGGTTCGAGGTGCCTGGGGCGAGTCGCAGTTGAAGAACGTGTTCGAGGCAGCAGGGATGCGAGAGCACGTCGACTTCTCGCAGCAGTTCACCTCGGTAAACGCCGCTGAGGATCGGGTGCGTCCTGACGCCCGCGTCGAGTTGGGCACCGGACGATTCGTGTTCGTAGACGCCAAGGTGCCGATGCAGGCGTTTTTGGACGCCCTGGAAAAACCCATCGGCCCGGAACGCGACGCCGAGTTGAAGCGGGTGTCAAAACACGTACGTGCACATATCGACGGGCTCTCTGGCAAAAACTATTTCACCGCCGACAGCGGCACCCCCGAGTTCGTAGTGCTGTTCATCCCCCATGAAGCGATGGCGGCGGAAGCGCTCTACCACGATACGGCGCTCTACGAGTATGCCTTCAAGAAGAATGTGGTGCTGGCCACGCCCACAACGCTAATCGCGATGCTGAAAACCATCGGTTACTCGTGGCAGCAACACGAGTTGGCCGAGAATGCGCAGCGTATCGCCGCGTTAGGTGCCGAGTTGTATAAGCGTACCGGCACCATGACCGAGGCGTTCGCGGGGCTGGGGCGCAATATTCGGCAAACGGTGGAGGCATACAACAAAACGGTCGGTTCCTTTGAGGGGCGGTTACTGCCCGCCGCTCGTCAGATGAGCGGTCTGGGTGTGGTCGGCGACGCATTACCTGAAATCGCGCCGGTCA
>JAIRRM010000080.1 GCA_031255975.1 Propionibacteriaceae bacterium
CGGGGGGAACCAAAGCAGTTGCTGGCGCTCTTCGACGGGTGCTCCATGCTCCAGCTGGCCTGGGAGCGAGCGCGGGTGCTGCTGCCCGCCGAACGTATCTTGGTGTGTACCGGGGCCGATTACGCCGATACGGTGCTGAAGCAGTTGCCGGAATTGCCACCGGAAAATCTGCTGGGGGAACCGATGGGGCGGGATTCGCTGAACGCCGCCGCGTGGTCTTCGGCGGTGCTGGCTGTCCGCGACCCCGAGGCGGTGTTGGCGGTGCTCACCGCCGATCAGCTCATCCGTCCGGTGGATGTGTTCGCCGCCCGGATCAGACTCGGGTTCACGGCGGTGGCCGCTAACCCTGAACTGCTGGTCACCTTCGGCATCGTACCCACCGCGCCAGCCACCGGGTTCGGCTATCTGCATCTTGGCGATTGCCTGCCAGAACACCCCGAGGTGTTGGCGGTACAAGAGTTCAAGGAGAAGCCGGGGTTGGCGCTGGCTGAGGCGTACTTTTCCGATGGTGGTTACTGGTGGAACTCTGGCATGTTCGTGTGGCGAGCCACCACCATGTTGGCGCTGCTCGACCAGTTGGTGCCGGTGAACGCCGCACTGATACGGGAGTTGGCCGCCCATCCTGACCGATTGACAAAGATCTATCCGCAGTTACCGCCGAACTCCATCGACTATGCGGTGATGGAACCGGTGTCGCATGGGTTGACCAGCGCGCGCATCGCCGCTGTCGGCATGTCGTTGGATTGGCGCGATGTCGGCTCGTATCTGGCGCTACACGAGGTGTTGCCGCAGGATGAGGCGGGGAACGCCAGTATCGGGACGGTGCTTTTCGACGACGCTCAGGGCACACTGGCGGTGAACGCCACCTTAGGCACACTGGCGGTGTCAGGCACGACGGGTCTGGTGGTGGTGCGCACCGCAACCGCTACGTTCGTCGCCCAGTTGGCAGACTCCGAACGGGTGAAGGAGATCGTCAAAAAGGTTGGGGTGGGGACGGATTTGCGGCAGCAGTGAAGCGAAGGCCGCGAACCAGCTATTTGTTTGGCTTGTCAGTTGTTACCAACGTTAAATGTGGCCTTTACGTGAACAATAGCGATTCATGGTCCCCACTTGACGGATGCGGATTACAGTGATGTAGTTACACCTGTAGGATTTCCTTGACTCCTGCGAGGCGCGCCCCTTGGAGGTTACTGATGGCTCAGGTCAACGTAGGCTGGCACCTCTTCGACGAGGTGTTTGATGAGGTTGCAGAGAGCATTCCAGCCTGGCAAGAGTTGGCACTGTGCGCGCAAACCGACCCGGAGGCTTTCTTCCCTGAAAAAGGTGGCTCTACCCGTGAGGCAAAACGGGTGTGCGCCCAGTGCGAGGTGCGCGAGGAGTGCCTGGAATATGCCCTAGTCAACGACGAACGGTTTGGCATCTGGGGTGGGCTGTCGGAGCGGGAGCGACGCGACGTGCGGCGGCGTAGGGTGGCCTGACGGTTTCTGAGTACTCTCTTAGCCGGTCTAGACTGGCCAGGTGAGTTCGGAAGAAGTGGATCCGTGGGCGTGGGCCCATGAGACGGAACACGACGACGTACCCCCGCGCGGTGCCGACCGGGTCACAGCCATCATCGTCACCCATAACGGTGCCCCTTTCATCGGTAGGGCCGTGGTGGAGCTTTCCCGGTTGGCGCAGCGCCCCGGCCATATCATCGCCGTTGACACCGGCTCCACAGACGCCACTCATCGGGTGCTCGATCAAGCGCTCGCCGAGGGCATCATCGATCAGATCATCGACGCCCCAGCCGATATCGGTTTCGCTGCGGCGGTGAACCGGGCGGTCGCCGAATCCACCGCATTGCCGCCACTGTGGTATTGGTTGCTGCACGATGATTGCTGGCCGCGTCGCGACACTCTCACCGAGTTACTGCGTGTGGCTACCGAACCCGACTTTGCCACCGGCCCGGCCATCGTGCTGCCCAAACTGCTGCGACCACACCAGCGCAATCATCCCGACCAAGTGAGCAGCATTGGCGAAACCATCGCCCGTAGCGGTGGTCGAATCGTCAGTGTGGAACCCGGAGAGATAGACCAGCGCCAAGATGAATCCATGGCGGTGTTGGGCGGTGCCACCGCCGGGATGCTGGTACGGGCCGACTCACTTTCCGAACTAGGTGGCTTGGCCGAGGGGTTAGCGTACTTCCGTACCGGTGTGGAGTTGGGTTGGCGCGCTCATCGGTTGGGGATGCAGGTGGAGACCTGTCCCGACGCCGGGATGTATCACGAGCAGGCGTCCTGGAGGGGGCGGCGTGATTCCAAATCGGCGCTTGATCCCGAAGCGCATGATCTGGCCGCCGGTATGCGAGTGGTACAGATGCACTCATCGGTGCCCCATCTCACCGGCGTCCGGCTCCGTATCATCAACCGCGCCCACTATATTCAGGCCGCCTTGGCCAAGGATTCCGGTCGCACCAAACTCTTCGCGCAAGCCGCGCGGGCGTTCGCCGAGACGCGAGGTGATCTGCCCGGATTGCTGGAGCTCACCGCCCCCATCAAACGCGACAGCGTCCGGGTGCCGAAGGGGCTACTGCCAGGCAGGTTCTGGGGTTTTGGGAGATTCATCCAACGCGGTGTCGGCCTGATCGAAAGCTGGTGGCGGCGCCTGATGGGATCCACCGCCGGTATCGGCATCGATGATCTAACCAGCGATGAAGCCGACAGCCATTTTTACGCGAAACCCCCACTTCCGCGGGTCGGGATCGTGTCGGTGCTGTTGGCGCTTTGCTCGGTACTCGCCTTCCGTGGGTTGATCGGCTTTGGGCAGCCGGTTTCCACGTCGCTGCTGCCACCTCCGGAGACGTT
>JAIRRM010000203.1 GCA_031255975.1 Propionibacteriaceae bacterium
CCAGGCGACGCCGAGCCAACGCGGCGGTGATGTCGGCGCTGGTCAGTTGCACATGCGCGGGCAGCCCTTCCAACAATGCGACGAGGGCGACACCGTGCGACTCCCCCGCGCTCAGGTAACGCAACATGGCTCTATTGTGACAGAGCGCCGCGCTCAGCAAGTTCCGCCAGTCCGGCTTCGCGCAGTAAACCAAACGAAACTTCGCATCCGGTCAGCAGCTGGAACTGAATTGCGGCCTGCCCCGCCAGTAGATCAAGACCGTCAATTGTCGGCACCCCGGAGGTGCGAGCCGCATCAAGCAGCGGACGTTCCCAGGGGTGATAAGCCACATCGAACACCGCACCCGCCCCCGGCACTAGGTCGGCGACGTACGCCGCGACGGCGTCCCTCGGCAAGGTGGAAACCAGCAGGTCGGTGCCCGGATGGGGGCCTATCGGAGCCGCTTTCGCCGTCACTCCCAAGGTTTCGGCCAACCGCAATGCTCCCCACGCCTGCTCTGGACGTCGCGCCAACACGGTGAGCCGTTTAAGCCCGATACGAGCCAACGCGGCCACTATCGAACGACTAGTGGCTCCGGCTCCCACGATCACCGCATCGCTCACCGCGTCGATGCCGCGCGTTGCCAACGCCTGTAGCGCACCGGGGATGTCGCTGTTACGAACTTGTACCCCGTCGGACTCGAACACCAGGGTATTAGCCGCCCCCACCTGCGCCGCTGCTTGATCTGGGGTGCCAAGCGTCAATGCGACCTCCTTGTGCGGCATGGTGACCGCCAACCCGCGCCAGGTGTCATCCAGCTTCGCCACGAAAGCAGCCAGGGTGTCGGGAGGCACATCGTAAGCATCAAAAGCCCAATCCAGCCCCACGGCGGCATATCCGGCACGATGCAGTGCCGGTGACAATGAATACCTGGCGGGCCAGCCGACCACCCCGCAACTGCGCGGGGTAGTGCCGCCACCTGGCATCATGCTCAAGCTATTCCGCATTCGACCGGGTTCGCGTCGCACCAGGCGTTGAACTCGGCGACGTTTTGCTCATGTTCCTCCCAGGTACGGGCGAACTTCACCACACCCATACTGGGATCGGTGGCCACGAAATACAGATAATCGTGATCGGAGGGGTGCACCGCCGCCAGCAGCGAGACACGACCAGGGTTGGAGATCGCGGTGGGCGGCAACCCCGGATAGAGGTAGGTGTTGTAGGGCGAATCGAACTCCAACATCTCATTGGTTACGTTCAGCGTGCCGGGGTCGTTCAGCGCATACAGCACCGTGGCATCGGATTGCAACGGCATCCCGATCCGGAGCCGGTTGTAAAAAACCCCGGCGATGTCGGCGGCGTAATCCAGGGTGCCGCCCTCTCTCTCCACCAAACCGGCCATCGTCACCGCATCGGCGGGGCTGATACCCAGTGCCTCCGCCGCGGCCACGAACTCCAGTTCATCGATGAGGCGCTTGAACTCGTCCACCATGGGCTTCAACGCCTCCAGGGCAGTCGGGGTGGCGTCGTAGGAGTAGGTGTTGGGTGATAGGTATCCCTCAACCACGCCATCGGCCCAGTCGGGCAGTTCCAGTTCACCGGGGTTAGCCGCCAACCGCTCCAACTCGTCAACGGGTACCCCGGTGACCGTATGGATTCGCTCAAATACCTGGGTGTTGCGGAACCCTTCCGGGATGGTGAAAAAAGCCTGCACGATGTTGCTGGGATCGCCAAGGATTTTGAGGGCATCCTCGGCCCGCATCTTGGTGAGCACCTGGTAGTCGGCGGCCTGAATGTCTGCGAAATAACTGGGGTGCGCGATGGCGGCTTCGATGAACGCCTCAGCCGACTTCACCACATCCTTATCGAGCAGAATCTGGGCGATGTGTTCCAGATCGGCACCGGCGGGGATGCTGACCATGACCCGGGTATCTCCGGGGCCGGGGTAATCCTCCGGACCCTGGGTTTTCTTCAACAGTTTCAGACCGCCGAAATACAGCGCCATGAAACCACCGACGATCACCGCGATGAGCAACAACCCGATGATGAGATTGGGGATGCGGTGGTGGCTACGGAGGTCGGCCTCGATATCGAAAGGTTTGGCGTCCCGAGCCGCTGCGGCGGCCTCGGAATCCCTGGCGGCCTCGTAGTCGGCGAGATCGCTCACTAGATCTCGCAGTTCGGCGGTCGGTGGCTGGAAGGCGTCATCATTAAGAGGCGAATCGGCGCTCGGATGTCCGTCAATCACTCTTGGGCTCCTTCGACTGCTGAGCTGTCCCTGCGATACGTTGCGGGAGGATCAATTCGCGGGTCTGGTCGGTGCCCGATTCGATCAGGCTCCGTAACAAGGCTACCGCAGCTACCTGATCAATCACCGCCCGCGACTTGGCGCTGTTACGCCCGACAGCCCGCAGTTGCTTTGCGGCCTGGGCGGTGGTGAGACGTTCGTCCAGTAACCGTACCGGCAGTTGAGTGGCATCGGAGACCTCTTGGGCGCGATTCCGCACCTTGTTTGCGGCCAACGCTTCACGGCCCCGTAGATCAAGTGGCAACCCCATCACCAGCTCTACCGGGTGATACTTAGCCACCAAGGCGGCGATACGCGAATAAGCTTGCGGGTCGTTGGGTATGGTCTCCACCGGGTACGCCAGCAGCCCGGCGTCGTCACAAGCCGCCACCCCAATGCGGGCTGCGCCCCAATCGAGGGCCAGCCGCGCCCCGAAAACCGCCGTTGACGCGGGCGTCCCGGTGGCGTCCAACGGCTCAGTGCTCACCGCCACACTCCGCCTTGATGGCGGCCAGCGCCTCGGCCGCCGCCGTCCCATCGGTACCGCCACCTTGGGCGAGGTCATCACGTCCGCCTCCCCTGCCGCCAAGCTTCGCGGCTCCGACGCGCACCAACTCACCAGCTTTCACTCCGGCTTCACGGGCGGCTTCAGTGGTTGTCACCACTAGGTTGGGTTTATCGGTGGGCCCACCGATCAGCGCCACCACACCGGCCACGGCACCGAGTCGATCTCGCAAGGTGAGTGCCAGGTTACGCAGTTCGTCCCCTCCCACACCCGGCAATACCTGAGCCACCAATCTGAGAACACCTACGGTCTCAGCGGCGGACAGCATATCGTCAACCCCGGCGACGAGGCTCTTGGCGCGCAGATCCGCGATCTGCTTTTCGGCGGCTTTCAACTCGCCTACCAGTTTTTCGACCCGCTCGCGCAACTGGTCGGGTTGGGTTTTCAGAATGCCGCTCAGTTCGCTGACCAGGGCCCGTTCTGCCACCAGATG
>JAIRRM010000147.1 GCA_031255975.1 Propionibacteriaceae bacterium
TACCTAACCGCATAGGCAAACCTGCCGAACGGCCTGGGTGCTAAAGCCCATGGCAGCAAGGCTAGCTTCCGCTGGGCGCGTCCACAGCGTAGAAAACGCAATCTGAAAGAACTCACAGCTTTGTTCCGATAAAGCATCATTCATAGCAAACTTGACCCATGACGCCCACACTGACCATCGCCCAGGCACGCCGGATTGCCCTCAACGCGCAGGGAATGGGTCGGTTACGGACAGCCGCCGCCAACCCTGAGCAGGCCGCAACCCACGCTCCGGCCAAGCCACTGCCCGTCGTCTCAAACGGCTCCTCAGCTGGGGCGGCCAACCTGAACCCCGCCCGATTGCGGGGCCAAGTGCCACGACAAGTTGGGTTGCGGCAGGTCTCGTCCGAGATAGCCCGCGTAGCACAGTTCCAGATCGACACGGTCAACGTGCTGGCCAGGGCCCACTACCTGCCGCTGTACACCAGGCTCGGCGCATACGACACCGCGCTGCTGCACCGCGCCAGCGAAGGGCGTGATCGCAAGCTTTTCGAGTACTGGGGGCACGCCGCATGTCTTATCGACGTGGAGTTGTACCCGGCGCTTAGATGGCGCATGGAGGAGGCCAAAAGTAAGGACTGGACGACGCTTAAGAAACTCGTCACGGAGAAACCGCGATTGGTGAACGCGGTGCTTGACGAAATCAACCGCCGCGGGCCGCTCACACAACGGCAGTTGGTGGATGCCGGCATCGGCGAGCGCCGGCAATCTACCGGCTGGTGGGGTTGGGGCGAGACGAAGCGCATCGTGGAGTACCTCTTTTACATCGGGGTGCTCGGAGTCGCGGGGCGGAACAGTCAGTTCGAGCGCCGCTACGATCTCATTGAGCGGGTGATCCCGCAGTCGGTGCTCCAACGCGCCGAGATGCCCAAACAGGACGCACAAATAGAGTTGGTACGGCGCGCCGCCGCCGCGCTTGGCGTGGCCACCACCCGCGGACTGGGGCATTACTTTTACCTGTCCAACAAAGACGTGCGCGATGCCATCGACGCACTGGTGGAGCGCGGCGAGTTGGAGCCGGTTACCATCACCGGGGTGCGCGAGCAGGCGTACCTCTGGCATGAGGCGCGCTGCCCGCGTCGGATCAGTGGCACCACATTGGTCAGTCCGTTCGATTCGTTGATTTTCGAGCGGCAGCGGCTTCAACAACTATTCGGCGTCGAGTACACCATCGGCCTCTACACACCCAAGGAGCAACGTGACTACGGTTATTACGTCTACCTGTTCGTGCTGGACGAGGCTGTCGCGGCGCGCGTCGATCTGAAAGCTGATCGTAAAGCTGGAGTGTTGCTGGTGCAGGCGGCTTGGCTGGAGCCGTCATACGGCGATCAACTCGCCCAGGCCGGTGGTCGCGCCGTGGCCCGCGCCCTGCCCACCCGTGACCTGGCGGCAGAGGTGGCCCGACCGCTGGCCGCCGAGTTGTATCGCCTCGCCGGTTGGTTGGGGTTAGCGGCCATCAACGTCGCTGAGCAAGGCGACCTAGCCGACCAATTAACCAAGGTTCTTTGACGTCGGCACACCGCTGCGTACCCATGCCGATGGCCGCTGCCGCGACTCGGTAAATTCAACCAACACCCTCTCAGTTGAGCTAAAGCCCCACGTTAAAGTGAGTAGTTTTCAATTCTCAATGCCAACCAACCGGGTGCAAAGCTTTGGGGAGACTTACCGTGCAGTCCGCTCTGATGCTTGAATTGCTACGATTTCTTGCGCTCTGCGGCGGCGGCCCGCGCCACGTCGGCGACAAGGGCGTTGTCAAGCGGAGCGTCCCAGGGAAACCTGATGGTGCCCTTGTCGTGGGCGATGCCGGCGGCGTCCAGCCGGGTTGTGAACTCAGCCACCACCGCCGGGCCGGGAAACAGCGACCAGTGCTTGACGAACCCCGCGAAATGGATGATGTTGCGCCCCTGCCAAAACGTCGGCATCTGCCAGGAGATACGCTCGCTGGCTTCGGGAAGCGCCGCCTTGAGCGTCTGCCGTACCTGGCCCAAAATATCGGCCCGCTCCAGCGGCAGGGTGGCCAGGTATTCGTCGATGGTGGTCGCCATGTAATGAGTCTAAGGGAGCGCGTATGGCCGATTGTGCCCGTTTGTAAAACGAGTCTTCGGCATCCCCAGCTGCGGTTTGGAGTCAACTCTGCGCAGTTCTTTTGTCTTGTGGACAACCACAAAACCTCCCCAAGTTATCCACAATTGAGAAACTCATTGGCCGGTTTGGGCGGTTTTGCACTAGAGACAGGGCGTGAAATATCGGAAGGGAATCCATGCCGGAGCATATGCGCCTCATTCTGATAGCAAATCAGCTATCATAACCGAGGGTAAGGCAGCGGTTTTTGATCGAATCACAAGAGCCAATGGCACCAGCGAGTTCGAGGATTTCCTCGATTCTTTGTCGGAAAAAGACGCCGCCAAACTGTTGGCTGTCATTAGCAAGGTGGAAACCCTCGGCCTCCAAATCGCAATACGGATGCAGTGGGTGAGAAAGTTGGAGGATGATTTGTACGAACTGCGATCGCAGCAAGGCCGCGATATTCAACGCGCTATCTACTTCCACGTCGGCGCAAATTGCTACGTGATAACCCACGGCTTCACGAAAAAGTCACAGCGGACGCCAGCACGCGAAATACGCCACGCTAAGGAGTTGCGTCGCCGCTACAGAATGGGAGAAACCAAATGACCTGGGTTGACGAGACGATCCGCCGCAGGGCCGCGGCCAGCCCAAGCTTTGCGGCTGCCTACGAACTTGAAGCCGAGCAACTGCAGTTAGCCGTCGCGCTCGCCGATATGCGCCGTGAACAAGGGTTGACCCAACGCCAACTCGCCGAACTCTCAGGCAAACCACAGTCGACTATTGCTCGAATAGAAAACGGCAGTATGAACGCTTCGCTGAAACTGCTCATCGAAATCGCGGCAAGTGTGGGCAGGAGAGTGCAAGTGCGGTTCATCGCCGCTTGAGCCACCGCACTAGCCAACGACCTCACGCTGGTGACGAATAACACCAAGGAGTTTGGCCGCATCACTGGCCTCGCTCTGGAAGACTGGAGTTTCGCCGACGAGTGAGAAGGGGACGAACGATGCCGGAACGCCACGTACTCGTGGTGGGCGATGTGAACACCGACATGATCGTGCCTTACCCCACCCGTCAATCAGACGGCACCCTGCGTTTCTCGAATCCGAGTGTGATTGGGGGAGGTAGCGCGGCGAACACCGCACATGCTTTGGCCAGGTTGGGGCATGGCGTCGAGTTCATCGGCACCGTCGGCGCGGACGCTGCCGGGCGACAATGCCGTAACGAGTTCACTCGGGCCGGTATCGGTTGCGGCGGCCTCATCACAGATGCGGAACTCAATACGGTGTGCGTGTACGCATTTGTCACCCCCGAGGGCGAACGTTTACTCTGGCCGTACCCCGAAGACCACCAATCATTCCGGGAATTGGACGCTAGGCGCGTGGATTGGTCGCTGTTGGACGGTGCCTGCTGGGTGCATTCGTCTGGCATGGTCTACAGTTCTGCTTCCTCCGCGCCCGACACCGTAACCGCGCTACTCGCCGCCGCCCACGCCCGCGGCGTTCCGGTCTCATTCGACCTCAACCTGCGCGTCGAGAACTACGGCCTGCCCGATGACTATCGGCGGCGCATCCTCGCCGCCTGCGAACATGCCGCGTATCTTTTTGGCAGCGAACGCGAGGAGTTCGCTCACCTGGTACCCGATTCCGCCAGCCCAGCCACGGCTTTGGTACGCCCTGGGCGCGCCGTAGTCACGCGCGACGGGAGGACGGGCAGCACCGCGTATGTCAGCGACGAGGCAGGGCGCATCGGCGTCAGCCACGCCCCGGCATACGACGTACCCGCTGCGGACACCATCGGTGCCGGAGATGTGTACAACGCCGGATTCATCCATGCCCTGCTCACCGAAGCCACGATCAATACGGCGCTGGCCACTGGAAACGCCGTAGCCGGATATAAGGTTTCCCGTACCGGGGCCAGGGCCACCCCCACCGTTTCCGAGCTGGCCGCCTTCATGGCGACAACTCCCGTAGTGAATTGAAAATACCCTCGCCGTAAGCCTGAAAGCACCCGATACCGTACCGGCCCACAAACCACCCCACCACCACAGCGATCCTGAAGGAGCAAGCCCCAGTGATAACCCAGATTTACTCCATCCAAAGTGTCACCGAAGCGCTCGCCTGTGCCGAAGCGGGAGCTGACTGCATCGGCATAGCCTGCGCCACCGACGCCGGATTGCCCGCCGAGATTCCGTTGGAACTGGGCCGCGAGGTGTTTGCCGCGCTGGAAGGCAAGGCCACTCGGGTCGCGCTCACCGTCGCCGCCTCCCCCATCCCGGTGTATCAACTGATACGCGAACTGCTCCCCGACGTGATCCATCTCTGCGGCTACGACTACATGGCCACACCCGAGTTCGTGGCCGAAGCGAAACGCATCCATCCCGGCATCAAGGTACTGCAAGCCATCGGCGTCACTGGCCCGGAGGCGATCGCGGAGGCGATCACATACGGCGCGTGGTGCGATCAATTGATCCTGGATTCCGTGGACCCGGCCATCAATGGGGTGGGGGCCGCCGGGTTCACAAACGACTGGGACGTGTGCGCCGAGATCGTCCGTCGCACTCCCTGCCCCGTCATTCTGGCCGGCGGTCTCGGCCCCGACAACGTCGCGGCTGCCATCGAGCAGGTACGTCCATACGGCGTCGATTCCTTCACCCGCACCTCTCGAAAGCTTCCCGACGGACGGAGTGAGAAAGACGCGGAAAAGGTCGTGGGTTTCGTACGAAACGCAAAAGCGGCAGCGGCAAGACTCGGACTGTAACCGCGATTCGGCCATCAAAGCCAGCGCTACTAGGCTGGCTGACGGCTTGGTTCTCCGTACAAACCACGCCCGTAACGAATCCTCAAATTGAATGATCGAGAGGCAGGTGAGACGATGCAGCGCATCTTCAGCAGCGTTGGCGGACAGTTCCGTCAGATCGAGCAGGTGGAGCCGGGTAGTTGGATCAGCCTCACCTACCCCACCCGCGAGGAGTTGGACGCGGTGGCGTTGGAGTTCGGCATCGACCCGGACGACCTGCGCGCTCCCCTCGACACCGAGGAACGCTCCCGCATTGATGTCGAGAACGGCTACGTGTTGATCCTCGTCGACGTGCCCACCACCGAACTGCGGGGTGGAAAACCGTGGTGGGTCACTATCCCGCTCGGCATCATCCTCACCAACGATGTCATCATCACCACCTGTCTGGAACTGCCCCAGGTGCTCGCCGATTTCGAGGCCGGCCTGGTGCGTGACGCACCCACCAACATGCGCACCCGCTTCACGCTGCAACTGCTGCTGCGCAACGCCGGGTACTACCTGCAGTATCTGCGCCGCATCGACAAACAGTCGGATGAGATTCAGGCCGCGCTGCGACGCGCCACCCGTAACGAAGAACTCATCCAGATGCTTGAGATCGAGAAATCGCTGGTGTATTTCAGCACCTCCCTCACCAGCAACGAGCGGGTGCTACAACGCCTGGCCCGGCTGGACGCGGTGAAGAAGTATCCTGACGACGACGAACTGCTCGAAGACACCATCGTTGAGAACCAGCAGGCCATTGAGATGGCGCAGATCTACAGCGGCATCCTTTCCGGAACCATGGATGCCTTTGCTTCTGTAATCGCCAACAACCAAAACGACATCATGAAGACGCTGGCGCTGGCCACCATCATCATGAGTATCCCCACCATGATCTTCAGTGCCTACGGCATGAACGTCGCCGGTGAGGGGATGCCGTTCTCCACCTGGACCTGGGGTTTCTTTATCATCATCGGATTGTCGTTCGCGGTGAGCCTTTGCGTGCTGGTCTTTTTCTTGAGAAAACGCTGGTTCTAGCCCGGAGAGAATGTTGGCGTTAGGCGCGAGGTTAGGGAGTTAGAACTTGGTGCATGTTCGGGTTGATGCTGGGTGCGTCCGTATTTGGGTACGCCTGAATGCGGGTTGTAACTGCTGAAACCCCTGGCAAGGGTTGGTTCCGGACGCGGGTTTAAGTTGTCGGAAACGCATGGTCAGAGTTGGTTTCTGGACGCAGGTCTAGGTTGCCGAAACCGCGTGGTCAAGGTTGATTCTGAACGCGAAGTAAGCCCGTCGACGCCCTGTGCCCGCGCTGGTTCTGGTTGCGGAGCGAGTTCGACGCGCCCCCGAATTGCCGCGCTGGTTATGGCCATACCGACCGCCGTTACGCGGGGTAACCCCATTACGAATCCTGACAACCACCGGTACCGCGTCTGCGGCGCGAAACCCGCGCGCGAGCACCCCAGATGATCGCTACGGTTTCGTGTTCAGGCGCGCAAAGCGCTAGACTCTCGGATGGTCTGGACTAGCCGCGAACAGGGCTTTTCGTGCTTGTCCGGGCGCATCGGGGTGTGGCGCAGCTTGGTAGCGCGCTTCGTTCGGGACGAAGAGGTCGCAGGTTCAAATCCTGTCACCCCGACCATGTGGGGCTGTAAAAGTCATAGCCAGACCGGGTTCCCCCATGGCCAGGAGGTTGCCGCGAAGTGGTCTAGTCACCGAATACTCACTGGAAACCCCTCCGCGCGAGCGCATGTTGCGTAGCGCCGCCTGGTTGGTTGGGAGTAGCCCCGGGCGGTTGGGAGCGTTGTGCCCACCGAAGAGCCTCGCTGATGGCGCGACGGAT
>JAIRRM010000005.1 GCA_031255975.1 Propionibacteriaceae bacterium
TTATGATTTGTCTGCAAGTTACTTTCAGTGTTGCCGTTGACTAGCAGCACTCCGCGCATGACCCCGGATCGCCAGACTAGTGACCGATATCCCCGTTTTTCATACGGAAAATGCGGCTAAACAAGGCCCACCTGATTCCCCCATGCCAAGGGGGTCCGCACCACCAGATGCGAACCCCCTTTTTGCTCCGATCCCCGCGACTCGCGATACTCGCGCGGGGCGTCGTATCCCCGGCTAGTGCCCGTGACCGTCCTTAGCGTCGGTCTCTTCCTTCTGGTTCACCACCAGGGTTTCGGTGGTGAGCAGCAGCGAGGCGATGGACGCGGCGTTGGCAAGCGCCGACCGGGTGACCTTCACCGGGTCAAGGACACCGGCTGCGAGCAGATCGACGTACTCACCCGTCTTGGCGTTATAGCCATGGCCGTCAGCCAACTCGGCGATTTTGGCGACGATCACGTAACCCGGCTCGCCGCCATTCTCAGCGATCCAGCGGGCGGGTTCCACGATGGCCTTGGCGACGATCTGCGCCCCGGCTTTCTCATCACCTTCCAAACCAAGCGCGCTCTCCAACACCTTGGTGGCATGTACTAGGGCCGCGCCGCCACCGGCGACGATGCCTTCCTCGATAGCCGCGCGCGTAGCGGACACGGCATCCTCGATGCGGTGCTTCTTCTCGGTAAGCTCCACCTCAGTGGCAGCCCCCACCTTGATGATGCACACCCCACCGGCGAGCTTAGCGATACGCTCTTGCAGCTTCTCGCGATCCCAATCGGAATCGGTGCGCTTCACCTCGGAGTTCAACTGGGCGACCCGGGCCTTCACGGCGTCGGCGTCACCAGCACCCTCGACGATGGTGGTGTTGTCCTTGGTGACTACCACGCGCCGGGCGCGGCCCATCACCTCCAAACCCACCTGGTCAAGCTTCAGACCCACCTCCGGTGCCACCACGGTGCCACCGGTGAGAATAGCGATGTCTTCCAGCATGGCCTTGCGACGATCCCCGAACGCCGGAGCCTTCACCGCCACAGAGGTGAACGTGCCCCGCAGCTTGTTGAGAATCAGCGTGGAAAGCGCCTCGCCGTCCACGTCTTCGGCGATCACCAAAAGCGTGCCGTGAGCGTTGACCACCTTCTCCAGCGCAGGCAACAACTCGGCCATATTCGACACCTTGCCCTGCACCAGCAGGATGTACGGATCTTCCAGCACCGCCTCCATGCGCTCGGCGTCGGTGACGAAATGCGGACTGATGTAGCCCTTATCGAACTGCATACCCTCGGTGAAGTTCAGTTCGGTGCCGAAGGTGTTGGAATCCTCAACGGTGATTACACCGTCTTTGCCCACCTTCTCGAATGCCTCGGCGATGATGCCGCCGATCTCCTCGTCACGAGAGCTGATGGTGGCGACGGAGGCCATGTCCGAGACGCTATCCACCGGCTTGGCAACCCGGGCCAGTTCAGCCACGACGGCCTCCACTGCCTTGTCGATGCCACGCTTCAGCCCCACCGGGTTGGCCCCGGCGGCCACGGCGCGCAGCCCCTCATGCACCAGCGCCTGTGCCAGCACCGTAGCGGTAGTGGTGCCGTCGCCGGCAACGTCGTTGGTCTTGGTGGCGACCTCCTTGGCGAGTTGGGCACCCAAGTTCTCGTACGGGTCGTCCAACTCCACCTCTTTGGCCACGGTCACGCCGTCGTTGGTGATGGCAGGGGCACCCCACTTACGGTCGAGCACCACATAGCGGCCCTTGGGGCCGAGCGTCACTTTGACGGTGTTGGCGAGGATGTCAACGCCGCGCTCCAACGCGCGCCGCGCCTCCTCGTCGAAGGAGAGTTGCTTAGCCATGCTCTACCTGCCCGCTCACTTCTCGATGATGGCGAGCACATCGCGCGCATTGAGTAGTAGGTACACCTCACCGGCGTACTTCAACTCGGTGCCGCCGTACTTGCTGTACACCACGGTGTCGCCGACGGCGATGTCCATCGGCTTACGCTTGCCCTCGGAATCGAAGGCGCCAGCGCCGACCGCGAGCACCTTGCCCTCCTGCGGCTTCTCTTTGGCGGTGTCGGGGATCACCAGGCCGGACGCGGTGGTGGTCTCGGCCTCCAGAGGCTGAACGAGGATGCGATCCTCAAGCGGCTTGATCGTGACTGCCACGATTACCCTCTCTTCTCTACTTCTATTACGTTCGCCAAGCCGAGAAGCCCGGCATTAGGTCGACCGGCAACCCGGCTCCGCCAAGCCAGGTGGCCGACGGATTAGCACACTTCATGTCAGAGTGCTAAGAAGTAACGTACACCTGCGTTAGCACTCAAGCAAGCCGAGTGCCAGCGCGTTGCACCACAAATACCCGAGTGCCGTCCACTGTCGGCGAGATTATGAACGTGGCGGAGTTCGGGCCTTGCGCTCGGAGCTTACGACGCAAACTCGCCGGGTCGAGTTTCACCCCGCGGCACTTGATCTCGATGATGCCCACCCGGTGCTCGCGCACCCAGGCCCGCATGTCCGCCTCCCGGTACGGCAACCGCTGGCATACCTCGAAGCAAGTGGCGAGTGGGGTGCGCACCGGTTCGTCCGAACTGAGATACGCGATCCCGGGGCTGAGCGCGGTGAGACCCTCCCCCAGCAGCGCGGCCAACCCGGAGCGGATCACCGCCGGATCGGGTTCGATGAGGTAACCACGCGGCGGGGCGGCGGGTAGTTCGGGCGGCGGCGTCTCGGCGTACAGGCAGGTCTGCGTTCGTTGGGCAGTTTCGTACGCAGAACCTGCCCCGGATCGTACGTAACTGCCCAATGAACACGATTCTGCACCTGTGTGGAGCGCCACGGCTCTGCGTCCGGTGCCCGGCCAAAGTGAAAGCTCTACCAAGTCGCCTTGGTCGCTCACCCAACAGGCTTCCACCCCGGCGGGAATCGACTCCAGCGGAAATCCCGGGCCAAGTTTCACCACCAGGGGGCATCCCCGGTCGAGTAGACCGAGCACGAACTCCCATGGCGGGGTGATGTCAGCAAGCCGCCAGCTACGTCCGGTAGCGCTACGCCGGGATGGATCTAGATATACGGCGTAGTCGGGATGCGCCGCTATGAGTTTGTCTGCCAGTGCCACCGCATCACCCACGATGACCTCGGCTCGCCCCGTAGTAGAAAAGCGCGCCGGAATTGATCCGCTGGCCGCCACATCGCCGCCGCCCCCGGCCCACACCCCCGAATCAACCCCTCGCCGCAGGAATTGCTCCGAGCTTCCAGTCGAATCCGCGACTGCCTTGCC
Organism: Propionibacteriaceae bacterium; assembly: GCA_031255975.1. Lineage (GTDB taxonomy): Bacteria > Actinomycetota > Actinomycetes > Propionibacteriales > Propionibacteriaceae > WRGV01. The sequence continues at coordinate 3,263 of JAIRRM010000005.1, forward strand.
GCCCACGATGACCTCGGCCTGCCCCATACCCGGAATACCCGCCGTAGCGTCACCGGCAACGCCGACGACGCTACCCAAGTTGTGCGCCAGGTACGATGCCGTCTCGGGGTCACGCTCCACCGCCACCACATGCAAGCCCGCTGCGGCAAAAGCCATGGCGTCCGCCCCCAACCCAGCGGTGAGATCGATGACGCCCGGCACCCCCAGACTCAGCATCCGAGCGGCCCGCCAGTCGCTCACTCTCGCCCGTGTCGCCTGCTCCAACCCGCGCAAAGTCAGATACATTCCGGCGGCCCGCCCCCCCAGCTTCGCGGCGGCCTTCCGACGTAACTCCACCTGGGTCAGCGCCCAAGCGGCCACGTCTGGGGAAAAACGTCTACGCAAGGCGGTCGCGGCGGTCAACGACGACGGATCGGCAAAAGCCTCAGCCGCCGCGATGGCCTCGTCATGGCTCGCTGACCGGACAAGCCAACCCTTTTGGGTTTGGGCGTCCGTAAGGTGGACACTCACGGGGTAGGTAGCTGCGGGCTGGGCGGCCACAGCCGACAGCGCGGGCGGCTGAAACGACGGCGCAACCTCCTGCTCGTGGCCGATGTCACTCATGCACTTCGATGTAATCACCGATGTCGAGCCAGTTATACACTTCCATGATCTGATCTGGGCTGACGTTGACGCAACCGTGGCTCTGCGGACGACCGAAGTTGCCGTGCCAATACGCAGAATGCACCCCGTATACGTTGCTCCAGCCAATCCAGGTGACGTGCTCGTAGTGGAAGTCCCTACCGATCAGGGTGGCATCAAGATCCTTCTGCCCCGCCGCTACCGGGTGGTGCCCCTGCGGCGTAGGCGTTTCCGGCTTGCCAGAACTGATCCAAATGGTATGCACCGGGGTGGCACCATCGAACAGGGTGAGAGTCTGCGTAGTGAGGTTCACATCCGCCCAGTGTTCACCGGGGTGGACGGGGCCGATGACGGCGATCTTCACCTCCGGTGTGGTGACCTGCCACTGTAATGTCGGCGGCACCCCGTCGCCCGCGGCGAGGGACGCGGCGATCGCGGCGGCGGCCTGAGCGGGGTCTGCCAGTGTCAGCCCCTCCCGCCCTGCGATGGCCAACGTTTGGTTACCGGCTGCGTCACGCAACTGCACCTCCGGCAGTGCCTCCTGGAAGAACTGCTCCGCCAGAGTGGTCTCCAACGCCACAACGATCTTGCTCTCGTCGAAACCGATGACGTAGCCGCCACTCACTCCGTCGGGTGTCAGCAGCAACCAATCGGTGAAGTCCTCCACGGTGAAGGTGTACGGCGTGGCATTCCCCGCGATGACCGTTGGCATGTTGGATATCAGCCGCTGCAACTCCGTGACACTCCGCTGCGCGCTTTCCGCCGAGACCACGGGGTCGATGGCCCCGGTGCCGATCTGCAAAGTGCCCGGCTCGCCGCTAAGCACCATCTCGACCAGCGCGGGCAACACACTGGCGGCAGAAACACCCTGGCCAGGCGCGCCCGGTGCTACCACCCATTCACCCAAGTCGTGGTCGTAGACCACCTCTGGCTCCTTGGCTGGAGTGGTGGGCACCTCGGGGAACGTCTGGATCAGATACGTCTGCAACTGCTTTATGTCGATGGACGCCGTAACCTCCACCGGGATGCGGCTGAACGGGTTGATCCAGTGCAGCAACGACGCGCCGTCGCTGACCTGCATCGCCGCCTGCGCGGTGGCTTCCGCGTCGACATTGACCCCCAATTGCTTCACATTGGCGACCTCGCTGTGGTCGCCCAGCACCACCGTGAACATCCAACCGTTCGTGATGTCTACGGTTTTCTGCTCGATCTCGCTCTGCGTCATGCCACCGACATCAACACCACCAATGGTGACACCGCCCACTGCCTTTGTCTTGTCGCGCGTCAGATAGGTGATGCCCCCTGTCACCAACGCCAGCAACAAAATCAACAGGAAGATGAGCAGCGCCAACAGCCATTTCTTCTTCGACTTGCCAGACTTCTCGTCACCCGCCGTCGCAACCGGGGCATCGGATGCGGTGGTCTCAACATCCGGGGTACTCGGCTCAGTGCTCACCGGGGCGCTCGCTGGAGTGTCCGTCGGAGCAGTTGATGGAGTGTTCGCGGCCGTCGGTTCGACCACGGTTTCGGCGGCAGCGTCAAAACGTCTGGCTGGGCGCGGCACCGGCGATAGGTTCGGCTCGTCAATCACAGCAACAGGTTACCGGGTGCAAGACGTTGACCCAATACCTCGGTGGACCTAAATCTGGGTATTTGCGCTCAGCCGAACCTCAGCCGTGTATCTCAATCGGATCGCCTACGGACAACATCAGATAAAGCTGCTGGGCGGCCTCGGGGGCCACCTCGATAAGCCCTGAGCTTTGCGGGAAGCCGAAGTCGCCGCGCCAAGGGGCCCCGACGATGCCGTAAAGCCGGTTCCAGGCTACCCAGGTGACTCCGGTGTAGTGCCAACCAGGCCCGGAGATGGTGGCGGATTCGGCTTTATCGAATACCCGATAGTTGCCAGGTGTGGTGGGGGTTTTCTCCACGCCGGATGAGATACGGTAACCATTCAGAGGCTGCTGCCCGTCGAATACGACAAGTGTTTGCGCGGTGAGATTGATATCCACCCAGCGCCCCTCATGGTACGGCCCAGCCATAATGTGCTTGATTGTGCTCGGGGCGGACACCCACTCCGGCTCGATGGTCGCCCCCTGGTACGGATCTGCCGCCAGCGCGACCGCGATAGACTCGGCGAACCTCGCCGTATCATCCGGGCGCAGCCCGTCCACTCCAGGCACCACCATCACCGACTCGCCATTGGGCAGATCGACCTGGAACTCGTCTTGTCCCTTGATGAGCAGTATCGGGGCGAGCGGCCCCTCAATGGCTGTGACGATGGCCTGCGTGTCAAAAGTCAACTCGAACGCGCTGTCGGCCGCGTTGATGCCAAGCACCACCCAGGCGGCAACATCGGCGGGGGTGAGGGTGTAGCGCGGGGCATCCGCGTACATGATTACCGGCGGATCGGCGTTGATCTGGTTGAGCCGGTCGGTCACGGCCTGGGCCGAAACGTCGGTGACCAGCGGAGCGATCACGCCAGCGGTGGCGCTAAGCCCACGGAGACCACTCGACTCGACCGCCGCTTTCAGGCCCGGCAACAGGCTCTGCGCGCTGACACCCTGCCCCTGTTGTCCTGGGGTCATCACCCAAGCGGCGGTGTCGGCGTCAAAAACGACACTGGGCGACGTGGCCGGGACGCCACCGAATGCCACGTCAAGATACGCCTGAAGCTTCACGATGTCGTAAATGCCGATGATGGGTGCTGCCAGTTCATGCCAGGGATTGAGCCAAGCTGGGAACGAAGCGGCATCCCAGGTCTCGAAGGCCGTCCGCACGGTGGTTTCGGTGTCGATGCCCACACCGATCGCTTTTCCCATTACCTGCTTGGTGATGTTGCCCACGGTGATCTCGAAGCTGAGCCCTTCGCTCAAATCTTCGAGGTACGAGACCATCTCGTCTCGCGTCATGCCGCCCACCTCTTGCCCGCCGAGCGTGGCACCCGGTGCGGCTTTGCCGCGGTGGGTGAGCCACACCCCGCCGATGCAACCGCCGCTGATAAGCAACAACAACAGTAGTGCGATCAGCGCGATGAGAGCCTTGCTGCGCGGCTTGGCCTCGGCATCTGGCTCATCGGGTTCCTCGGCCACCAGCGACGCGATGAAGCCGTCATCTGGCTCATCCGCCGCCAATGCTCGACGGGGCGGTGCTGATTCGGGGGAATGGTCACTCATGCTCACAATGCTCTCATGTGACCAGGGGCGTCTCAACCGGCAGCCCGGAATCTGCCCCGAACGTGATTGGGGATGGCGGCCGTCCGGCGGCCACCATGGCGGCGCCGAGCACCGCGACCATCGCCCCGTTGTCGGTACACAGTGCCGGGTTGGGGCGGCGAAGGCTGAGTCCAGCCGTGGCGCAGCGCTCCTCAAGCAACCCGCGCAGCCGGGAGTTGGCGGCCACCCCGCCACCCAACACCACGTCACGCACCTCGTACGCGGTAGCGGCGGCGACGCTCTTAGCGGTGAGCACGTCGCAGACGGCCTCCTGGAACGAGGCGCATACGTCGGCAACCGGGATCTCGTGATCGGCGCGTTGTTCGGTCTCCACCCACCGCGCCACCGCCGTCTTGAGGCCGGAGAATGAGAAGTCGAAGCGATGCCGTTCCAGATCGCGCCGACCGGTTAACCCCCGTGGGAAATGAATGGCCTTCGGATCGCCAGCCGCAGCCAGTTCGTCAATCACCGGCCCACCGGGGTACGGCAACCCGAGCAGCCGTGCCACTTTGTCGTACGCCTCACCGGCGGCGTCGTCGATGGTAGTTCCGATCTCGACGATGTCACTGGTGATGTCACGTACCAGTAGCAGCGACGTATGGCCACCACTCACCAACAACGCCAACGCCGGGGACGGTAACGGGCCATGGTCGAGCATATCGACGGCGACGTGCCCCACCAGGTGATTCACGCCGTAAAGCGGTTTGCCGAGCGCTCCGGCGAGAACCTTGGCGGCGGAAACTCCGACCACCAACGCCCCCATCAGCCCAGGGCCAGCGGTTACGGCCACCGCGTCGAGGTCGCTCAACGTCACCCCGGATGCGGATACCGCCCGGCGGAGGCAAGGCACGATGGCTTCCAGGTGGGCGCGCGAGGCCACCTCGGGTACCACGCCACCGAAACGGGCGTGCAGTTCCACAGACGACGCCACCTCGTTCGCCAGTATTTCAGTGCCACGCACGATGGCGATGCCAGTCTCGTCACAACTCGATTCGATGCCGAGCACCAGTGGCGCGCTACTCATCACCGGCTCCTGTCTGCCGTGCCCCGCCGAGCGGGCTCAACTCGCGT
>JAIRRM010000069.1 GCA_031255975.1 Propionibacteriaceae bacterium
ACCTGGACCACCGACAAGGACGGCATCATCATGGATCTGCTAGCGGCTGAGATCACCGCCCGCACCCAACAGACCCCTTCGCAGCACTACGCCGAACTGGAAGAACGCTTCGGTCGCTCGTACTATGCCCGAATTGACGCCGACGCGAACCGGGTTCAGAAGGCTCGGCTGGCCGCGCTCTCTCCCGATGACGTCGCCGCCACTACGCTCGCCGGGCAGCCGGTGACCGGCGTGTTCACCAAGGCACCGGGTAATGATGCCCCCATCGGTGGGATCAAAGTCGCCACCACGGCGGGATGGTTCGCCGCCCGGCCTTCCGGCACCGAAGACAAATACAAAATCTATGCCGAAAGCTTCATCTCGGCAGAACACCTGACAGCGCTACAGAGTGAGGCAAAAGACGTGGTGGATGCGGCGTTGGCCGACTGAATGACACCTGATACCGAAACACTTCATCTGGGGCGGCCACTCTCTGACAAGCTGGTATCATGGGCCGCATGAGTAACGAAGACATCTTCACCACCATTGACCACATCGCCATCGCTGGCGCCGACCTCGACGAAGCGGTCGCCTTCTTCACAGAGCAGCTCGGCTGGTACGAACTGCATCGTGAGACCAACGAGCAGCAGAAGGTTCACGAGGCCATGATGAGCCCCGTGAAGGACTGGAACATCATTCAGACCCGCGTGCAGCTCATCGCTCCGGCGAGCGAGGAATCCACCGTTGCGAAGTGGCTTGAGAAGAACCCGCGTGGTGGCCTCCACCACGTCGCATACCGTGTCGATGACATCGAAGCCACCATGGCGCTCCTCACCGAGCGCGGCTTTGAGTTGATCGACAAGACTCCGCGCCGCGGCACTGCCAACTCCAAGATCGCCTTCATCAACCCGAAGTCGGCCCGTGGCGTGCTCACCGAACTCGTAGAGCTGGCCAAGTAGCCGATCAATTAACCTGAACGCATTCGTGCCCGTCCCCGTTGGGGGCGGGCACGTGGCTTTTAGAACAGACGGTCGCTGGGATCATCCAGTCCGCGCAATGCGTCGTAGTCCACCACTACGCAGGAGATACCCCGGTCGGTGGCCAGCGTACGGGCCTGTGGCTTGATGACCTGGGCCGCGAACACCCCGGCCACATCTCCCAGCAGCGGGTCGCGTCGCATCAGATCAAGATAACGGGTGAGTTGCTCCACGCCGTCGATCTCGCCACGCCGCTTCACCTCCACCGCCGTATACCGTCCCGCCGCGTCTCGCAGCAGCAGATCCACCGGGCCGATAGGCGTCTGGTATTCGCGTCGCACCAGCGTGTAACCGTTGCCGAAAATCGTAGGATTGGCGGCCAGCAATTCTTGGAGATGGGCCTCCACTCCGTCTTTCTCCAACCCCGGATCAGCCTCAAACGGCTCCTGGTGATCGTGGAACACCTCGGCGATGGCGATCACCAGCCGGTCGCCGCTCCTTGCCTCCACCTCCCACACCTCGGTGGCGTCCACCTCATCCGGCTCCGGCGGACGCACCGTCAGCTTGCAAGGCGGGCTCATCCAGTTCAACGGCTTGTATGCCCGGTCATCGGCGTGAATCGACACCGAGCCGTCTGCTTTCAAGATGATGAGCCGCTTCGCATACGGTAGGTGCGCGGTAAGCCTTCCGGCATAGTCCACACAACATCTGGCGATCAGCACCCGCATCCATCCAACATAGCAGGTCTACTCTCTGCCCGGACGGGTACGCTGGTGGCATGAGCCGCCGTACCAGTAAGCACGTCCGTCCTGCGCGGCCACTGCTGCTGGCCGAAAACTCTTTCGCCGACAAGGCAGACGGTCGTTGGGTCACCAGGGCCAATCACGAAGGACAATCGGTGAAAGAGTACGTCTGCCCTGGCTGTAATCAGCGCATCCGGGTCGGTGAAGCGCATCTGGTGGTTTGGCCACATGAACCGCCGCTGGGGGCTACGAGCGCGGTGGACTTCCGTAAACATTGGCACACGAACTGTTGGAGACGACGACGATGAAACTCCACGTGCAGCACATCGGAAATGGCCCCATGACCGCGGCGTTCCTGCATGGCCTGTTCGGACAAGGGCGCAACTTCACCAGCATGGCCAAGGAATTGGGGGACGTGGCCACCTGGTCACTCATCGATCTACCGAATCACGGCCACTCCCCTTGGTCGCGTCACTTCAGTTATCGACACGATGTGGCGGCGGTGGCCGCCGTATTGCGGCGCTCAAAGAAGCCATGGACGTTGGTGGGACACTCCCTTGGCGGGAAAGTGGCGATGCTGCTGGCCCTCACTCATCCCCAACTCGTGTCTCAACTGGTGGTACTCGACACCGCGCCGCGAACGCATAAAGTGAGCGCCTGCACTGTCGCCGCCCTCGCGGGGTTGCGTCGAATTAACTTAGCTCGGCTAGCCACCCGCGCTGAGGCGGATGAACTGCTGACCGAGTCCTGCCCCGACCGCGCCATGCGGGCGCTGCTGTTACAAAATCTGCGCCGCGAACAGGTCGGCTGGAGTTGGGGAGCGAACTTCGACATGCTCGCCGCAGCGCTGGGGGACATCGCCTGCTGGCCCGAGCCGAAGAAACCGTATCAGCCTTTCACCAAACCGACACTGTGGATCACCGGGCAACGCTCCAGTATGGTCGAAGACGGCGATGACACGGCGATGGAGCAGTTGTTCCCCGAACTGACTCGGGTGGTGGTGCCGGTCGGGCACTTGGTACACGCAGAAGCCCCGGAGGCGGTAGCCACCGCCATCCGGGGATTCATCGCTTAATCGACTTTGGTGATTGAAACGATACGAACCTGTTGCGCCGGAGCATAGGGGTCGCTCGGCGACTGCCCGAGTTCGCCCAGCGCTTCCAACACCGCCAGCGACTCGTCGTCAATGGTGGCAAAGATGGTGTATTTCGCACCATCAAGCGGCAAGGCGTTGTAAACCAGGAAGAACTGGCTGCCGTTGGTGTCCGCGCCGGAGTTGGCCATCGCCGCCACCCCGCGCGGATATACCGACGTGGTGTCCGGGGTGATCTCATCCGCGTAAACGTAACCGGGACCGCCGTAACCGGTAGCGCTCGGGTCACCGCATTGGAACATGGCACCCGCGAATGAACGATGGCAGCTGGTGTCGTCGTAATAACCCTGCTCCACCAGTGATTCGAACGAGTTGACCGTACACGGCGCTTTGGAACGGTTCATCGTCAAAGTGACGGCACCACTCACTTCTCCCGACTCGAAATTGATGGTGAACGTCACCGTGCCGACAGCGGGAACGTCGACGCCGTTTGGTTTATCCACCGGTTTCGCCGGGGCGTTGGCGTCCATGTAGTCACAGATCACCTTATCGAGGACGACAGTGCGGGTGCTGTCACTCGGGTTTGGGGCAGGATCATCAGCCGAACAACCGGATACGGCGACCGTCAGCAGCACTGCGACTACGGGCAACAAATTACGAATACGCATTCTCGAAATCTCCTTACGCCATGGGTGGCGCAACCCACTATATACAATGTCGTCCATGGTAAAGCTCAGCCGTATTTATACCCGCACCGGTGATGCCGGTCAGACCCGCCTTTCCGATGGCTCTCAGGCTCGCAAAACCGATGTTCGCGTGGCGGCATACGGCGCGACCGACGAGGCCAACTCGGCCATTGGGGTGGCCTTGGCGCTGCCCGATGTCCCCGATGACGTCGCCACGGTGTTGGCGTTTGTGCAAAACGAGTTGTTCGACGTGGGTGCCGACCTGTCCAACCCGATGGTGGCGAACCCGAAATGGGAGCCGCTACGGGTGATCCAGGAGTCTATTGATCGGCTGGAGCACTGGTGCGACGAGTTCGCCGCCGACCTGCCAGAACTCAAATCCTTCGTGTTACCCGGCGGTACCCCGCTGGCAGCGCAACTGCATGTGGTGCGCACCCTGGTACGCCGCGCCGAGCGAGCCGCCTGGGAGGCTGCCGAAGAATACGGGCTGGAAGATGGCGATTTCGAGCTAGCCGGTGGCATCAACCCGCTCGCGGTGAAGTACCTGAACCGGCTCTCCGATTTGGCGTTCATCTTGGCACGCTACGCCAACTGCGCAGTGGGCCGCGACGAGCAGTTCTGGGTGTCTGGCGGGGATCGCCACCCCAAAGGAAACTGAGCGTCTCCGCGTAAGGGCAGCCTCACGGCGGCGTCTCAGGGCACCCGGTAGCGCCACCGCGCGGTGTCGAACTTGTTGCGCACCAGCTCCCTGGCCTCGGCCAACTCAGAATCCGTGTAGTCGGAGTCGTGGCAGGCGTAACGCCCGGCGAACGATTTCATGAAGTGGGCGATCACTGCAGCTCGACTGAGCCCGGTCTGCGAACGCAGCGGATCGACGCGCTTCGCCGCCGACGGTGTGCCCTTGTCGGATAGCTTTTCCCGTCCGATGCGCAGCACCTGCGCCATCTTGCCTTGATCGATGTCGTACGCCATGGTCACATGATGCAGCACAGTGCCATCGGCGAGCCTGCGCTGCGCGGCTCCGGCGATCTTCCCGGCGGGCGAGGCGATGTCGTTCAGCGGCTGATAAGTGGCCGCCACCCCCAATTCGGCCAGCGCCGCCAACACCCAGTCATCTAGGTAGCGGTACGACTGGGCGTAGCTCAATCCCTCCACCAGTTCCCCCGGCACCACCAACGAGAAGGTGATGCAGTTGCCCGGCTCCATGAACATGGCACCGCCCCCGGTTCCGCGACGTACCACCGCGATACCGAGTCGGGCCGCGGCCTCCTCGTCCACCTCGCCCCGTACCGACTGAAATGATCCGATGACCACGCATGGCGTGTCCCAGTCCCAAAAACGCAACTGCGGTGCCCGTAGCCCGGCTCCCACCCGACCTGCTAGCACCTCGTCCAAAGCGACGTGCAGCACCGGCGGCAGGGTGCGGGGTGGGATGAGATCGAACGTCAGATCCTCCCAGGCGAGAGAGTTGCCGAGGGCGCGGCGTACCGCGACAGCGATAGCCGACACACTAACCCCGGACATGACGGTTTCGGGCGGCAATAACCCCTCCAGTCGGGAGACGATACCGGCGGCGTCCACATTCACCGGCAACCCCAGCAACGCCTGGTTGATGGTCTCCAGCACCCAGTCCGGTTCCAAAAAGAAGTCACCCGATATGGAAACTCGGCTCAACACGCCGTCGGTCACGTCCAGATCGGCGGCGACCAGCTTGCCGCCCGGCTCCTTGTACTGCCCCAGCACACCAAACCTCATCAGTTAAGCGTCAGCGGCCCTCAGCACCAGGCCAGGTCGATGGTGGTGATGTCGGAGCGCGGCCCGGCTTCCAGCCAGGTCGCCATGCCCAGCGCCGAGCCGGCCCCCATTGAGAAGTCATAGCGCACCCCATCCGCGCCACCAGAGATGGTGAGCACGGAGTCGCCAAACGGCAACTCCATGGCTTCCTCGCCCACCGGCTGACGTTGCGATTCCAGACGCATGACACGCCGATGGAGTCGCAAGACCGGCTTGGGCGACAAAGAAAAAGCCCGGTACCAAAGGAACTCATCCCCTAGGTAACGGGCCATACCCGGTAGCCATGGCTTCGACTGGTGCGCGGTATAGCTACGCATACCGCAATCAAATACGCCGCCACCCGCACAAAGCAGACGACGGCGGATGAACATCCCGATGGCTAGGCATACGAGCACCCCGGCCAGAGCCATAAACAACCCCGGCAGATAACCCAGCCACTCGGTCATAGAGAGACTCTAGTGCACCACACGCCGTCATGCGAAGCGACGCCCATGACCAGACACGGCGCGTTTACCGCTTCTGATCTCAACCGTGGCGCAGTTCGGCGTACTTCTCGGCTGCCTTGAGTTGGGCGACACACTGGTTGTAGCGGTGTGTATCCTCGTCGCTGTTGTCGCCGCGCCGCATCAACTCCTCCATCTGCGCCAGACTCAGCCGGGCTTCATCAAGGCTGATTTCGTGGCCCATCACCGCATGGTCGGTGAGGATGGATAGTTGGTTCTCGTACACGGTCATAAACCCTCCGGCTGCCGCTATCACCTCGCGACGACCGTCCATGGTTATGATCTCGACCGCCCCGGGGACGAGCACGGTGAGCAGCGCCTCATGGCCGGAGAGGATGCCAAGGGAACCCTCAACGTTGCGCACCGTGACACCGACGGCCTCGCCCTGCCAGATGACACCTTCCGGCGAGACGACCTCGACTTGGATCGGATCGCTCACATCAGCCTCGCTTCAGCTTCTCCCACTGGGCGTACACATCTTCCATGCCGCCGATGTTGAAGAACGCCTGCTCCGGGATATGGTCGACTTCGCCGTCGCAGATCATACGGAAGCCTTCGACAGTGTCCCTCACCGGCACCGTCGAACCCGCCACACCGGTGAACTTCTCGGCGGTGTAGGTGTTCTGCGAAAGGGACTGCTGGATGCGCCGGGCGCGGTTCACAACGATCTTGTCCTCTTCGGAAAGCTCATCGATACCGAGGATGGCGATGATGTCCTGAAGCTCCTTGTTGCGCTGCAAGATCTGCTTCACCCTGGTGGCCGTGTTGTAGTGCTGCTCGCCGACGTACTCCGGTGCCAGGATACGGCTGGTGGAGGTGAGCGGATCTACGGCTGGGTAAAGACCACGCGACGCGATATCACGACTCAACTCGGTAGTGGCGTCCAGGTGGGCGAATGTGGTAGCCGGTGCCGGGTCAGTGTAGTCGTCGGCCGGCACGTAAATGGCCTGCATCGAAGTGATGGAGTGGCCGCGGGTAGAGGTGATGCGCTCCTGCAACTGGCCCATCTCATCGGCCAGGTTGGGCTGATAACCCACCGCGGACGGCATCCGGCCCAACAGCGTGGACACTTCGGAGCCCGCCTGGGTGAAACGGAAGATGTTATCGATGAACAGCAGCACATCCTGGTTCTCGACATCGCGGAAGTATTCGGCCATGGTGAGAGCGGAAAGTGCCACCCGGAGCCTGGTGCCCGGCGGCTCGTCCATCTGGCCGAAGATCAAAGCGGTGTCCTTGATGACCCCAGCGTCGGCCATCTCGTTGATGAGGTCGTTACCCTCACGGGTGCGCTCCCCTACACCGGCAAACACCGAGGTGCCGCCGAAGTTGTGGGCGATGCGGTAGATCATCTCTTGAATGAGCACCGTCTTGCCGACACCGGCACCGCCGAACAGGCCGATCTTGCCGCCTTGCACGTACGGGGTGAGCAGGTCGAGCACCTTGATGCCCGTCTCCAACATCTGTGTCTCAGGCTGCAACGCATCGAACGCGGGCGGGTCGCGGTGGATCGGCCAGCGCTCCGTCACCTCGAAGGTGGACGGATCGACGTTCAGGCACTCCCCGGTGACATTCCAAACCTTGCCTTTGGTGACCGGGCCGACCGGCACCGTGATGGGCGCGCCTGTGTCGGTGACTTTTGCGCCCCGCCGTACGCCGTCGGTGGGCTTCAGTGAGATGCAGCGCACCGTCTCGTCGCCGACCTGCAACTCGACCTCAAGAGTCAGGGTTTTCGCCTCGCCCAAGATCTCAGCGTCGACGTGCAGCGCGTTGTGGATCTCCGGGATCTGGTCGGCGGGGAACTCCACATCGACGACAGAGCCGATGACCCGGGCGACGCGACCGACGCCAGCAGGCTTGGCCTGCGTCGTCTCAGTGACAGTTGCTGTCATTGGTTTCTCCTTCTACCCGGCCAGCGCCCCTGCGCCGCCGACGATCTCATTGATTTCTTGAGTGATCTCCGCCTGACGCGCCTGGTTGGCGTCTCGCGTCAGCGAATCGATTAGCTGTTTCGCGTTGTCGGTCGCGGAGTGCATCGCCTGCTGGCGGGCGGCCAGTTCGGATGCCGCCGACTCCATCAGCGCGAAATGAATACGGTTGATGACGTAGGGGTACAGCAGTGAATCGAGCACCGCCGCAGCGCTCGGTTCGTAGGCGAACACATCGTGCGCGCCACCTTCTTCCTCATCCTCCACGACTTCAAGTGGCAGCAGCCGTATGATCTGCGGCTGCTGGCTCACCATGGAACGGAAATGGGTGAACACCACATGCAGTTCGTCCACACCACCCTGCTCGGTGGGGGCCAAGAACTCTTTCATCAGGCGCATCCCGATGGCTTTCGCATCGGCGTACGTCGGTCGTTCGGAGAACCCAGACCATGAGGCGGCCACCGGACGACCACGGAAGGCGAAATAGTCACCGACCTTGCGCCCGCAGGTGTAAATGTCTACCTCTTTGCCCGTCTCACTCAGCCGAGTGATGAGCCCTTCTCCAGTACGGATGATGTTGGTGTTGTACGCCGCCGCCAATCCGCGATCGGCCGACACGATGAGCACCGCACTGCGCAAACACACCTCTGGCTCCGTCGTCAGCGGGTGTTGCATGTCAGTATGAGTGGCGACATCCGAAATGGCGCGCACCACCGCATCGTTGTACGGCTCGGCCTGTTTGGCCCTCGTCTGGGCACGCATCACCCGTGAAGCCGCAATCAGCTCCATCGCCTTGGTGATCTTCATCGTTGCGGAAACCGACTTGCGGCGCTCACGCAACTCGCGCAATGTGGCAGGCATCTAGCTTCGCTTCCCCGTCACGATCTGGGCTTGTTTGATGTCGTCATCGTCTATGTCGTCACCCTCAAGTGAGGCCAGTAGCCGACCATCAGAGAGCCGGAACCCCTGCTTGAAGGCGGCGATGGCCGCGTCCAGCTTGGCTTCGGTGTTATCCTCCAGTTTGCCCGTCTCGGCGATGGTGGTCAGCACATTGGTAGCCACGCTCAAATGCTCGTGGAACTCCTTCTCGAAGCGCAGCACGTCCTCGACGGGCACATCGTCAAGCTTGCCGCCGGTACCGGCCCATATGGATACGGCCTGCCGCTCCATGGGCATCGGGTTGGCCAGTGGTTGTCGCAGCAGCTCAGTGAGCCGGGCACCGCGATCCAGCTGCCGTTTCGAGGTTTCATCGAGGTCGGAGGCAAACATGGCGAACGCCTGCATGTCGCGGTACTGCGCCAGTGAGATCTTCAGCGTACCCGAAACCTTCTTCATGGCCTTTGTCTGCGCGGCACCACCCACCCGGGACACCGAGATGCCCACGTCGATGGCAGGACGCTGGTTGGCGTTGAAAAGGTCGGATTGCA
>JAIRRM010000070.1 GCA_031255975.1 Propionibacteriaceae bacterium
TGCTTCTCTCGGACAAGACGGATGGCTGTGCGACCGCATCGGAAGGATGGGAGGCATACGAAACCCACGGAGTATGGGTGCAGATCCGCGCCGACTGGGAGCCAATAGTGATCAGGCTCCCAGACGGCAGCACAAACAGCGGACAACCAGACCACTGGCGCGACGGCAATAGCAACCGGTTCTTCGTGCTTGCAGGTCAGACCACTGCTACAGAGTTTTACAGAAGGTTTGGCGGAACCGTAGGAGTGCCTACCGATGAGGTGCTTCTTGAGCTTGCCAACTCAAATGGGTTCTGGGACGTACCGCCCTACATGTTGGCAACCGAATTGACCACGGTCAATGGCATCGCAGGTGTCAGATACCGTGTTGATTTCGCAGGTGGAGTGGCGACAGATGGGTTTTACGCCGCCATTCCGCAACAACCGAAGTCTGGCGAATCGGTCACAGTCATTTCCGTAGGCATGACGACTTTGACGGCCGATCCGAAGTGGGCTTCCGACATAGACTTCGTGTTGAGCACGGTTACAGCAAGCCCCGAGCTACCGCAAACATACTGCGTACCAGAGACAACCCCCTCAAGCCCGGCGCGGGATTGGCCCGTGGTACCGGAGGGGTGGATCGATACGCCAGATTGGAGTGGCAACCTGACGTACTACTGGAATCCAGAGTGGCTTGTGGTCGTCAAACTGGACAAAACAAATGATCTGGGGATCGCCAATACCTTCATCATCGGGAATGGCGTCAGGATAATGCAGTTCCAGCACGAATCAGCCTTTGATCGAGTGCGCTGGCTGCGAGGGCTTGGCGCATGGGACTCAGACACGGTCATCACCCGCGCCTACACGACAGCTTCGGGGGTGCGTGGCACTCTGATCGGCCCCAGCAGCGTACTCGTCGGTGACGGGGTCTTCCCGCTCGTGAACGGCTTCGTGTCATTCATCATCGAGGACTCCTTGGGCGATGTTGGACAGTATCAGTTCCTTGTCACGCCAGAAAACAGCACGGCTTACGGCGGCGACTCCACCACAGGGGTGCTCACCCGAGCCGCCTACGAAGACTTCCTGCGCGTACTGAACTCGATCACGATCACCGAAAGGTAGCTACGGATCGCGTTCGTAAACCAGGCGCAGGAGTTGGCCGCTCAGCAGTAATCCGGCCGGGCCGCAGCGAATCCTTCAACGTCGAGTAAAGGGCGAGTTCAGTCCTGGCTCCGGGCTGGGCTTGGCAATTGCCACCTCGATTGTCGCCGCCCATGGTGGGCGTCTTGAAGTGGAGTCAACCTACGGGGTTGGTAGCCGGTTCACCCTTTGCATTCCTATCCGCCCCAGTTGATCTCAGCCAGCCCTACCAGTTCTACCAACATTAGGTTCGGCCAATCTTGATTACATCGTCTTTTGACGATATTATCGCGGTATGGCGACACATTCTCCGGTAGCGATCCCTCGGGGTGCCGCGCCGCTCTTCCACTCCCTCTCCGATCCGACGCGCTTGGCGATCATCGCCGTGCTGGCACATGGCGAACACAGCGTCAAAGAATTGGTTGAGGAAGTCGGCCTGGCGCAATCCACCGTTTCGGCGCACATCGCCTGCCTGAAGGGTTGCGGTCTGGTGGCAGGCAGGCCACAGGGGCGGCAGATGCTGTATTCGCTGGCCTGCCCCAATGTCCTTGACCTGCTGGCCTCCGCCGAAAAGGTGCTCTGGGCAACCGGCTACCAGGCCGACGAATGCCCCGATGCCTGGGCCGAAGAACACAGCGCCACGACTGCGAAGTAAGCCGAAGTCGAACCAGAGGCAAGCCCACAAGCTGCCCAAGACGGGGAAACACCCGTGCCACCTGAAGGAACAAAACTGAGCCGAGGCTGAGTCGGTAAAGCCGAAGCCGCTCCAAAACCAGGTCAACAGAGCCCAAAGCCACGCCGACACAACCATGAGGATAAACAAAAATGGACGAATGCTGTGGGGCCGCCAATCGGCCCCTTCCAAAATCAGACGCTTGCCATGACGGAGACCAACCATCGATCACCGAGCAGCGTCCGCCATGGTGGCGTGACCCAGCGCTGCTGCCCGCTGCCATTTCTGGAGTGAGCCTGGCGGTGGGTTACGGGCTAGCCGCTGGCGGTTTCGCGGTGGCGTCCGTGGTGGCACAGGCGGTATCGCTGTTGACCGGCGCGTACACATTCGTCCCCGGCGCGCTGAAACGGCTGGTACGTGGAAAACTCGGCGTCGGTACGCTGATGACCCTGGCGGCTGTTGGTGCCGTCGCGCTCGGACGGGTGGGAGAGGCCGCAGCGCTGGCATTCCTGTTCTCGCTGGCCGAGGCGCTGGAAGACCGCGCGATGGATCGTGCCAAGGAGGGTTTACGCTCACTGCTGGCGCTCATCCCCAATACGGTACGGGTCGTACGCGCCGCCGCGGAGACGATCATCGACGCGACCGAGGTGCGTATCGGCGACGTGCTGATCGTGGGCGCTGGGGAACGGGTGGCCACGGACGGCATTGTGATGGCGGGGCGTTCGAGTGTGAACACGGCGGCGGTTACCGGCGAATCCATTCCGGTAGAGGTGGGCCCGGCAAGCCCGATAGCGGCGGGTTCAATCAACGGTTCGGGCACCTTGCGAATCACGGCAACCGCCGACGGACGTGACAACTCCCTAACCCAGATCGTCGCCTTGGTGGAGCAAGCCCAGTCACGGCAGGGGGAACGGGCACGGTTGGCCGACCGTATCGCCCGCCCTTTGGTGCCTTCCGTGCTGCTCGCGGCGGTCTTGGTGGCGGGTTACGGAGTGTTCAGCGGAGACTTCTGGACGTGGGCCGAGCGGGCGCTGGTGGTGCTGGTGTCGGCGTCGCCGTGCGCGCTGGCGATCGCCGTCCCGGTCACCGTGATTACGGCGGTCGGAGCGGCGTCGCGTTTCGGAGCGATCATCAAATCGGGCGAGGCGTTCGAGCAACTCGGCGAGATACATACCGTCGCCCTGGACAAAACCGGTACGCTCACCTGCAACCAGCCCCGAGTGGCACAGGTCGCGCCCGCTACGGGTTGGACTCGCGCCGAGGTGCTTGAATTGGCCGCCGCCTTGGAGACCAGCAGCAGCCACCCGCTCGCCGCAGCGATCACCGCAGCCGCGCCCGACACCCCCGGTGCCGCTGAAGTGGTTGAGGAGCCCGGCAACGGTTTGCGCGGACGGGTCGGAAACATCGCGGTGCGGGTGGGCAACACCCGTTGGCTCGACCCGACCGAACTCACCCCCACCGCCGCAGCCATGGCGCAACAGGGCATGACCGTGGTGGCCGTCACGGCAGCCGGGAAGCTGGCCGGACTGATCGGCGTACGTGACGAACTGCGCCCTGAAGCCGCCGAAACCATCGGATTGTTACGCGGCCTCGGCATCAATGTCGCCATGCTGACCGGCGACAACGAACGCACCGCGCGGGCGCTCGCCGCGCAAGCCGGCATCACACATGTCCATGCCGAGCAACTCCCCGGTGACAAAGCCGCTGCCATCACCGCGCTCAATCGCCGCAATCCGACCGCGATGGTCGGAGACGGCATCAACGACGCGCCCGCTTTGGCCTCGGCCACCGTCGGCATCGCCATGGGGTTGAAAGGCGCTGCCGCCGCCGTGGAATCTGCCGCCGTGGCGTTCACCGGCGAAGACCTACGACTACTCGCCTACACTTTCGATTACGCCCGTCGCGGCAGGCGCATCATGACCGCGAACATCGCCATGTCGCTGGGAATTATCGTCGCACTCGTTCCGCTTGCCCTGTTCGGTGTGCTCGGGCTAACCGGGGTTGTTCTCGTCCACGAGGCCACCGAGGTCGCCGTCATTCTCAACGGGTTACGCGCCGCTCGGCACTCACAACCCAAGCTGAA
>JAIRRM010000083.1 GCA_031255975.1 Propionibacteriaceae bacterium
ATAGAGTTCGACTCGCGTATTTTCACCGGGCGTGACGTTTTCTCGAACATCCCACCGTTGGTCATCATGCCCGATTACTCGTGGAAAACCAGTCAGGGCACGTACTACGCGAGACGCGATGTGTTCGAGCCCGCCCCAGGCGCGACGGTCGGCGAGAGCTACGCGCGTTCCATGAGCGAGTTTGTTCGCACCAAGGTAGCCATGGCGAAAGCTTTCCAAACCATCGACTTCTGGCGGGTGCTGCAAGCGTATCGCCGCTAGGCTTGGGGGGGTGAGCCCCCAAGCCATCGTCGCCAGCCTGCGGGAAGCGGCGCATACCCCCGCCGTGTGGTGGGGGTTTCTTGGCACGGTGTGTCTGACCATCGGATCGTTTTCGCCGGGTTACCTGCCAATTACGGCTACGCCGCACCGCTGGTTGGAGAGTATTGGTATTGACGGAGTTGTCGTAAAACTGCTCGGTACGGCGCTGCTGGTGGCGGGTTTGTTACTGCTGGCCGCCGCATGGTTGATGTTGCGACCCCGAGAGAACCCGAACCCGGACAAACCGACCCCCGCCGCCGCGGCGGTGCTCACCATCTGGTGTATACCGTTGCTGTTCGCCGCCCCGCTGTTCAGCACCGATGCCTATTCGTACGCGGCGCAGGGCTGGTTGTGGCACAACGACATCAACCCGTACGACGTGGGCCCCGGCACCCTGCCGGGTGCTTTCGCCGACAATGTGGCCTGGGTGTGGCGTTGGACGCGCGCGCCCTATGGGCCGCTGGCTATCGAGATCAACTACTGGTTGGTGGTGATCTGTCGTTTTCATCCGGCATTGACCGCCTGGGCAATGCGCCTCCCGGCGCTCGTCGGCGTGGTGCTGCTGGCGTATTGCCTGCCCCGTATCGCCAGGCATCGGGGCCTTGATGCACGGTTGGTGAGTTGGTTCGGGGTGCTGAACCCGCTGGTGCTGGTGAACTTCGTTGGGGGCTGCCATAACGACGCGTTAATGGTGGGTTTGATGGTCGGCGGGCTTTGGTTGGCGGGTCGTCGTACTCAGCGGTTCGCGTGGTGCTGGTGGCTGCTGGGTGCCGTGGTGGTCGGTTTGGCGGCTGCGGTGAAACAACCGGCGGTGTTGGCCGCGGTCGCGTTGCCGTTCTTGGCTCGACCGATACAGCACTGGACACCGCGCGCCGTGGCGGTCGGCGCGGCGCGCACTTTGGTTTCACTTGCCATCGCCAGCGGGGTGTTCGCGCTCGTTTCGATGGCTACCGGGTTGGGGTTCGGCTGGGTGTTCGCGGTGGACGTGCCGGGTCGCATCGTCACCGTCGCCCCGTTCACACTGTTGGGCAAGCTGCTCGCCTGGTTGGCAAATGCCTTCGACGCGGAACAGCTGGCGGCAACGGCGGTGTTCTGGTCGCGTACTTTCGGCCTCATCTTGGCCGGGGCGGCCATCGTGGTGCTGGCTTGGCGACGGTTGCCGCGCAACCCGTACGTATTTGTCTGCTACGGCCTGTTGTGGTTCGTGTTTTGCTCCCCGGCGTTGCACCCCTGGTATGTGCAGTGGGGTGGCACGCTGCTGCCGCTTGCCGTGCGCCGTATCGGGATGCGGCTTTCGGTTTGGGCGACACTGACGGTGCTGGGATTCCATGCGGTGCTGGCCGCGTGGCGTAACAGCGCGTTGCCGCTCGGCATCGCCGCTTGTTTCGGGCTGCTGGTGGTGGTGTTGCGCGGTTATGAGGCGCAACTCACCCAGGAACGTCCGCTGCCGCTATCGCCGGCATGGGAACGCGCGCCCGCCGACCCTGACGCCCGGGCTGTCACCGAGTAGGTTAGATCTCACTATGTTTCCAAGATGGGTGCGCTACGGCGTGGGGGCGCTGCTCGGTGCCGTCGCGGTGTTGTTTCCGCTCGCCGCGCCGTCGGCCGCTGCGGCGGACATACCAACGTTGCGAGTAGCGCTCACCGGGCAGATTGACACGCTGAACCCCTTCGTGGCGATAACAGACAACGACATCACCCTGCTCAGACACCAGTACGAGGCGCTGGTCTGCCTCACCCCGGAGGGACACGTCACCGGCTCTCTCGCGGAGTCGTACAGCAGCGACGACGGCATCACCTGGACGTACCGACTGCCTGAAGGCCGGGTGTGGAGTGATGGCACGCCGATCACCGCCGCAGACGTGGTGTTCAGTCTGCGCACCCTGATGGACGCCACCGAACTGGCGGGGGAGCGATATGCCCAAGTGGCGCATTTTGCGGGGCTTTCCACTAGCGACAGCCGTACGGTTACTCTCACTTTGGACGAACCCAGTCCGGTGCCGCCCGGCGTCGATCTGTTCATCGTGCCGCGGCATATCTGGGCAGAACACATCGACGCGCTGACCAACCCGTTGTTGCCGGAGATCAGGTGGGCTGCGGTGGCCTCCGGACCGTTCCTCACCACCGCCGTAGGCGATGAACGGGTGACGATGCGCACCAATCCGCTTTACTGGCGTGGCCCGGCTGCGGTGGCCGGTATCGAATGGCAACTGTATCCCGACCTGGCTGCCGCTACCACGGCACTACGGGCGAATGAAGTAGACGTGGTGAGCGACCTCACCGTAGCTGAGTATCTGGCGCTTGGTGCCGAGTCGGGGATTTCCACCGTAAGGGGTGCGGGTGACCGGACGGTGAGCCTGCGCCTCAATTTCGGGCATAGCGACGCCACCGGAATGCTGATCGGCGACGGCAACCCAGCGCTCACCGATCCGGTGGTGCGTGCCGCCATCGCCATGTCCTTCGATATGGAGCACTTGGTGGACGCACTGTTCGCGGGGCTGGGGCAACCCGGTCTCACGCAAGCACCGCCCGCCTGGCCCAGGTATGTCGGGCTGCCGCCCGGCGGCACTGCCCGGG
>JAIRRM010000115.1 GCA_031255975.1 Propionibacteriaceae bacterium
TATAGCCCGGAGGACTTACGTGAGCAATACGAGTACATGCGTAACTATGACGCGGCTCGCAAGAAGGAACGCGAAGCAGGCTTCATGGAACCCGATGTGCGGATAGGCACCCCTACGCAGAAAGCAGATGCCAGAACGTACTGGCTGAACCGCCAAAGCAAGATACCGGCACAGTTCAACGGCCAACGCCTAGAGCCAGACGAGGTGAGATTCGTAGAGAAGTTTTACATGTCTGGCAATCGTCTTGAATGGCAAGAGCAAGGCGTGCGTATGGAGGACGGGATTATCCGTCCGGCCTACGACTTCAAGTGGCTAAACCACGGTGGGATTGGGGTTGAGCAGAAGACAGTGCATGATGCCTCGTACAAGGTCGCGGAGCGAACGGTCTGGAAGGTGCTGGATAAAGCGCTGGCCTGGCCGGAAGTCATCCGCAAGAGAGTCTCCATGGTCTCTTATCTGGATGCGCCGAGCGCAGATGTGTTGGATCTCTTAGCATCCTTCAACTCAAGCCATGACGAGAGTCATCAGATCGACCAACTGTGGCTGACATTCGGCGAGCCGATACGGATGGAGCGGGTGATTTAGACAGCAAGAACGGGAGTGGCCTGCGACTACCTGCCTGTTATTTCAAGGCCTCACAGGGTCTCCCGTTCCTGATTCCAGTGTAGCGCATGTTGTTGCGATTCGTGCATGAGAAGGGCTATCCATGTGATGGCCGAAGGGTGGCGGGTGTTCTGGGCTGGGTGTGAGGGTGCCCCCGCGATGCGTCAACATCCGGGGGCTTGGACTTCGCTGGATTGGAGCGTCGCCGTGTCTGAGTTTACTGGCCCGGTGGCCGGGGTGGATTATTCGGCGCGGCTGGCTGGGTTGCGTTCGTGGTTTCCGACGGACGTGGATTGTGTGGACTATTTTGAGTGGCTGCGCTGGTCTGGCGGATTCGTGTGTCCGGGGTGCGGGGGGGATGCGTGGGCGGCGCGGTTTGGACGGTCGGTGGCGTTGTCGGGAGTGTTGGTGGCGCGTGTCGGTGATGGCGGGAACGATCTTCCAAGGCATTAAGACTCCGTTGACGGTGTGGTTCGAGGCCGCGTGGCTGATGGTGGTGTCGAAGAACGGCGTGTCGGCGATGACGTTGTCTCGGGTGCTGCCGGTCGGCTCGTACCAGACGGCGTGGACGATGCTCGCGAAGCTGCGTTCCGCTATGTTCAACATCGACAAGGGCTGTCTGGCGGGGGTCGTGGAAGTCGACGAGTGGTTCTATGGCGGGGTCGCCAAGGGCGGCACGGCTCTGACTGGGAAGGACTTGGTGGCTGCCGCCGTCGAGCGCAGTCCGAGCGGGAACGGCTACGGGAGGGTGCGGCTCAAAGTGATCGCCAGCCGTTCTTCGTGGGAGTTGCGCAAGTTTGTCCGCGCCACCGTGGAGCCGGGCTCGCTGGTCGTCACCGACGGGCTGAACGCTTACGACACCGCCTTGGCGGGCTACAAGCACGAGGCCCGCAACGAGTCGGCCCTTGGTGCCGCTTCCCTATCACTTTGGCCATTGTCGCCCCCTCATCCAGAACTGTCACGAATCACCTGACACATCTATATCCTCACCCGGAAAACATGTGCCGCCACCCACCGCGACCAGGCCGGTGACTTAGCCTCTCTCCGGTAAAAGGCTAGACCCACACCCACCGCGCTCCAAGCCTCGAGGCTTGGGTGAACGTCGGAACCGTTATGGTACATACACCACAAGCGATCCTCCGGCGTAGAGACAATCGTTGGCCACCGGATCAAATGGGTCGAAAGGGGCACGCCGGAAGTCAGACAAGGCATCCGCTTCAAAATCAGCCGGTGTATAGCCAGCATCAACAAACCCATTAGCGATCAAACAAGCCGCACCCACCTCATACACATTCACCAGCATGCCCGGATTAGTCTGCTGCGTGGCATAAAACGCCTCCACGCTCCCGCCTACCGCGCTACACTCCATCGTATCCTGCTCCCAGCGCTCCTGGTAGGCGTAGAACGCGGCCATCGCCACCGGATCATCCGGATCGTAACCCTCGTAGGTTTTGGGATCAGCAACATACAGACCGAACGAGTTCTTGTGATATGTGTCGGTATGCCCCCGCGCCTCCATACACGAGGCATACAACGAATGGGCCTCCTCATAGTCAGTATCCTCAATACGACCAGTGGCGGCGGCTCTGGTGACCACATCACGCTCAAAGTCGGACAGATACTCGCCCTCGGTGGCCAGTATCTGCTCCATCCAGGCCGAAAAACTCACAGCGAAACGCTCACCCGGCGTCGAAGACACACCTCCCCCCAGTACATCAGAGGAAGCCGAGCAGCCGACGAGCGAACCAACAACGATGCATACGCCCCAGGCCGCCGCCATGGCTAACCTTCCCCGCATCATCCCCGCCATGGAACGTTACGGATTGTGGGCAATCTCCTTTTGATAACTATGACCGCTCCCCATCTCCTTATGATCTCGGATTCCTATGATTCCGAATCAAGTAGCCTGCCACCACCTACAACGCCGCGGGGAGAATAACCACCCAAGAGTTACCCTCCCGGCGTTGTTACTCGCTAATCCTGATATGCCGAATACACATCGGCCTATTCTTCTACCAACACGACCGTCATGCCACCGGCGTATAAGCAATCATTCGCCAAAGGGTCATAGGGGTCGAAGGTGGCGCGCTGAAACCCATCTTTAGTAGCAGCGTCCAGATCCGCAAGTGTGTAGTCGCCATCAACAAAACCATTACGCTGCAAACACTCTAGCGCCACTTCCCGTGGATTTACCAACAACTCCGGGTTCGTCTGCTGAACGTCATAAAAGGAAAGCACATACATCACCCCAAGCGAGCAATCCATAAAAGCCTCATCGTGTAGCTGCTCCGAGGCTGGATCCAGCAGTCGCCGCGTATCCATGGCGTAAATCCCAAACGAATTCTTGTGCCACGAATCCACAAACCCTCTCTCAGCCATGCAAGACATATATCGGGAAAACGCTTCTTCGTAATCAGCCGCCTCAATTTGGCCGCTATCGACGGCCCTGCCGAGAACCTCTTTCTCGAAATCAGACATGACATCAACATGTAACGGGAGTCTCTGTTCCAGATACGCCGAGAAACTCGCAGCGAGCCGAGCACCGGGCGTCGACTGCGCAGAGCCGGATTCCTCCAGTTCGGTCGAATCGACGACACAAGCCGCCAACGATCCCAACAACAAAAACGTTGCGACGACCACACCAACGAACGCAAGCCTTCGCCCACCTATTCGCCCAGGCACAGCCAACCTCCTCCCTGACTAGGGGCCACAAGCAGCGGCACCAGGTTGACACCCTCCGTCATAGCTATGCGTGGTCGCCTTGGCACCGGTTACATTGACCGTAACCGTATAACAGGCATCGCTTGAATCCACACGAATCCAACTCCGTGTATTGCTGAAGCTGCCCTGTTTTGCCCCGTTTGCCCAAAGCAATTGTCTTGCGGCGAGTCTACCCCTACTTGAACCGGCGAAGTGCCTCACATTCTTCGGGCGCGCGCGGGAGTGTTGATGGTGTCCTAGCTAGTCCGAGTGTAAAAATCGCCTGGTGAGGGGCGGAGGCTTGCCCACTACAAAGGGCAAGACCGGGGGGGCACCAGAGCACCGAGTGACATGGTGATCACACCGCCTTCTCGTCTGCCGATGACACCGCCAGCACAGAGGCCGACGGATACATGCGAAGCCGCCACCCCAGGCCCTGCTGCGGCACATGCGGTCAAGAGAAACAGCGCCGCCGCGATCTGCCTAGCGACACGCGCCACCGCGCCCCCGATGCGAACGGGCGTAGATCCGCACTCGCCTTTCGTGTCACAACCACAATCCACCCCTTAGGGCGTCTCATCGTATGGCGTAGAGGCCTGGCCCATGTAACCCGGCACTCTCACCGCACACACAGCCGCAGCCGCTATCTCTTCCGTGGTCACCGGATTCGTCCCCCCGCCACAGGTAATTATCACCCCCTCCGGGGTACCCTCACAGCGCCAGTACTCAACATCGCCGTCATACGGGTAAACCGCCGCTGGAATCCCTTGATCCAGCAGGCAGTACGCGAAATCGAAGTTGGCCGCTGGAATAGACCGCACCGGCTCATACTCCGGAACCACCGCGTAACAAGCCTGCACCGCATCAAGGAAATCCCGATACGGCAGCGGGTCAAGAACGCACCTGTGATGCACCACCGACACGAAATCCGGCACTCTGTCCGTTACAGGCGCAGGCTCGGCGCTCAAAACATCCGAGTTGAGCCGAGCGTTCACACACTCGGCGAATATCTCATTCGGACGTAGCCCGCCCGACCCAGGTGAAGACGTGTCGAGCGTTGACTGGCATCCGGCCAGGCAGAACATCAGCAACGCCACCGCCAAGCACGCCATGGACCGCAGTCCCAATGATCCGTTCCCCATGCCTATCCTCTGGTCACTACCATGCCGCCCGCCCGCAGGCAATCATTGGCTACCGGATCCATCGGATCGAACGGAGCCGAAAGGAACCCGTCGTCCGACGTTGCTTCCAAATCATCCAATGTATATGAAGAGTCAATGAAGTCGTTATCCAACAGGCATTCGAGGGCAACTTCCCGTGTGTCCACCAGCAGGCCTGGGTTGTACTGTTGCTCCGCCCAGAGGGCGGCTATCTCAGCATTGCCGTCCCAACACGCCGGAAAGGCTTCGGAGTAAGCGTCAGGGTTGGCATTCCCATACTCTCCGGGCTTGACTCCGTAGACTCCGAACCCGTCCTTCACATAAGTATCATCGAAGCCCCGCTCGGCCATACAAGCCGCGTACATTGAGAACGCCTGCTCGTACGCGGATGCCGCTATACGTCCGGTTCGAGCGGCCTCCCCGATGACCTCCTTGGCGAAATCCGACAAATACTCATTCTGCTCCACCAAGACTTGTCCAGCCCAAGCCGAGAAGCTGTCGGCGAGGCGCTGACCTGGGGTCGGCGACGCCGAGGTACTAGCCTGGGGATCAAAGTTCTCCGACGAGCACGCGACCAGCACCATGGCCGTCACCAAAGTTGCCAGCAGACAAGTAATCCTCTTTTTGATGGACACGCCTCCCCTCCACATATCTTTCCGATCGAATGGCTTCATCGCCATCCGACAACGCCGTACATAGAGAATAACCATCCACAGAGAGCGTCGTCCCACGCTACTGTTTCTTCCTGTTCGTGTCAAACATTCGATGTGTCTCACGTTCTTTGAGCGTGTGGTGATCGCTGGTGCCTCACATTCTTTGAGTGCGACAGGTTCCCGTTCGAGACCCGCGCCTTCGACTCCGATAACGCGATCTGCCCTGAAATCAACGACCCAGGGCTGTCTATCGCCGCCGCAGCTACCAACCCAATGGCACCGTCGCAGCGAACAACCACCCACGGGGAGCGCTTTTCTCACGCTATTGCCCTCCCCGATTACGTCAAGCATTCGTCATTTTGGTCAGTCACAGCCCGTGCCAGGCAGAAGTTAGGGTAGGCTAACTTTTTATGACTGGAACGACGGCGACCACCGCGATGGCATCGTCCCTGGTGGCACCGCCACCAGGGCAGCCCCGCCACAGGGGGCTGGCCTGGCTGTGGGGGCCGGCGTTCGTCGCCGCCGTGGCATACGTCGACCCCGGCAACGTGGCCGCGAATCTCACCTCCGGTGCCCGCTACGGCTACCGGCTGGTGTGGGTGCTGGTGCTGGCTAACACCATCGCGGTGATGGTGCAGTACCTTTCAGCCAAGACGGGGTTAGTCACCCAGCGCTCATTGCCAGAACTGCTGGGGCGGCGGCTGAAACGACGTGGCCGTATCGCGTTTTTCGTACAGGCTGAGATCATCGCCATCGCCACCGACCTCGCGGAGGTGATCGGCGGTGCCATCGCGTTGCAGATCCTGTTCCAGCTACCGCTTTTCCTGGGCGGCCTCATCACCGGCGTGGTCTCTATGGGGCTGCTGTGGCTGCAATCGCGGCGCGGACAACGTACCTTCGAGCACGTCGTGATGGGGTTGCTGCTGGTGATAACCATTGGATTCGTGGCCGGTTTGTTCGTCACCGACGTGAACTGGGGCGAGGCCGCCGCCGGAGTGCTCCCTCGCTTCGACGGCTCGGAATCCGTATTGTTGGCCGCCTCCATGCTGGGCGCGACAGTGATGCCGCACGCCATTTACG